>CAYJTP010000029.1:0-20238 GCA_964373175.1 uncultured Planctomycetales bacterium | reverse complement strand
GCAGCATGAAGGGCGGGCAGGGATCCGCCTTTGGCGGAGAACCCCACACCCAGCGTTGGTGACAAGCCATCTTCACGTTCCGGATGCGCAAGCCATTTCGTTTCTGCTCGCCAATGCGGATACACCGCTGGGTGAGGGGTTTGGGCTTCATGTCACAGGGACAGCTCGATCTTTTCGCCATTGAGGTCCAACACCACGCGATGCTCGCGGATCTCATCCACCACGAGCCCCTCGATGAGACCCTGACCCTGCGTCACGAAGTACGTCTTTTTCGTCTGCCCATCCTCAAGGATCGCTTGCGAGGGGTCTCCGGCCACAACGCCAATCACGCTGAACCGCTCGGCCAAGGCTCTGGCCTGAGTACTGGGTGCCACGCCCGTCCGACGGGCCGACCCGCTCACCCCCACAGCCTGAAACAACGGCTGCGCGACCGCGGACGCCAACGAGGGCATCGGTTCAGCCGCCTGAGGAGCAGTCTGTTCTGACGAACCCAATGCGGGCGGCAGTGGCACCGTGATCAAGGGGGCTGGTTGGATCGCGATGACCGCCAACGCCATCAACTCGATGCCTAAGAGGCACCCTAAGCTGATGTTGATCGCGGCAAGCCAATGAGCCGGAAGCTCCAAGGCGACGCGCCAGTGCTTTCCTCCACTGACACGGGTCGGTTGCGTGGCCGCCGGGCCTTGAGGAGCGGCAGCCGAGGCGTAGCCCTTTCCCCGAATCAACCGAAGGAGTTTTTCTTCAGGAGACGCGATCTTTGGTCCATCGGGACTCATCAGCCATCAACTCCTGGATGAGGGGTTCATCAACAATCGACCGCTCGCGCATGACGAGGGCTTCCAGCGCATTATGACACACCAGCGCAATCTTCCTGGGATAGCCCTGGGTAAATTGGTACATCGCCCGAATGGCCTCCGGACTAAAGAGGATGCGGCCGTTCGTCAGGCCGGCTTGCTCCAGGCGAAACCGCACCATCTGGGCCGTCTCCTGCTCATCCAGGGGATTGACGATATACTTGAGCGCGACACGATCAATGAAGTTCTTCACGCGCTTGATGCGGGGCAAGAGCTCCATCTGGGAGAAGATCACCACCTGCAGCAATTTAAATTCATTGGTTTCGTAATTCAGGAGGACCCGGAGGTTCTCCAGCATGTCGAGGGACAATTTCTGCCCTTCGTCGATGAGCAGGACGGTGGTCTTGCCCTCAGTCACGCCCTTCTGGAACAGGTAATGCTCGATTGCCTCGCGGCAGTCGAGCGTGGATTTGAACGCCGGCCGCACGCCGAACATCCGGCACAGGCTCTGGAGAAACTGGTACTCGGACTCATACGAAGGATCCAGGACCATGTGAAACACAAACCCCTCTTCCTGATGGAAATTCGAAAGCAACGTGCGCGCGAGCGTCGTCTTGCCGGTCCCCACCTCTCCCAAGATCAGGGACAGACCGCGTTTGAGCCGAATGGCAATTTCCAATCGATTGAGGGCTTGGGTATGGGAGTTTGAGCGGAAGAAAAACGCCGGATCTGGACTGGTCGAAAACGGCTCCTTCGACAGGCCGAGATGCTCGTAATAGCTCATCCCCCCACCTGCTCCTCGCGGCGGCTCATTGAACAGACCCCCCTAGCCGCCATGACGAATGCACAGCGGTTGCGCATCGATCAGCACTGTGGCGTTGACAACCGGTTAGCATGTGAGGACCACCTCCCAGCATTCGGGCCCCGCCGAAAGGCGGGGCCGGCGCAGGTGGGGGGATCATGGGCCGATCTCCAAGGGTGGCTGATCGAGCAGCTGTTGGATTTGAGCGAGGGACTTCCCTTCCTTGCGCCACGTGCGAATCTGACTGAGCCGATCCACGGTCGACTGGTCAAAATACCTGAATCGCGTTTCAGGGCTTCTTCCGGTTTCTTTGATCAGGCCAAGCTTGAGATAGAATTTTATCGTATAGATCGAATGGCCGCTTAACCTCGCAATATCTTTTATCATATAGACTTGCGCTGTAGATATCATATCGACTCTCTAGGTAGAGAGTAAAGCACATTTCGAGAAAAAAATCAAGCAAAAATTGTTTGTGGGACCCGTCTTGAGGTTCGCTCGCCGCAGCGCTTGTCCGCCCCAGCGTGGCGAACTGCGCTTGGCGGAAATTCTCGCTCACCCCGCCCTTTTGGCTAATGAGCATTCAACGCCGACAACCAACAAGGGCGGGGCACCGTGCCCGCTCGAATTTCCGAACATGCGGCTAAAGCGAACCTCAATCCACCCACTGGGAGGGAGAAGAATAATAATATGCGGGGCCCGTCGAGGGGTTCGTTCGGCGGATCGCTTGGCGCGCCCCACCGAGGCGCGCCAGCGCTCGGTGAATTTTCTCGCTCGTCCCGCCTTCGGCGGGACACCGTAGCCGCTCGAAAATTCAAACGTCCGCCTTCACGAACCCCTCTCCACCCACGAGGAGGAAAGGAAAGCGGCGTAAGCGTTAGGGGCGGATGACGACTTTGTTGACCAACAACGTCGCGCGCAGAGGAGAGTCCTGGGATGATGTCGCGGCAATCCGAAGGCGCTCAAGCTCAATCAGGGAAGGCCGAGACAACAGCCCATCTAAAAAAGCCAGCAACGCCTCTTGCGTCGCATCCACTTCGAGCTCCACCCCCAACCGGCTGACTCGGCCATCGCGCTGAATGGGACGCGGTTTCAGGCTGATCTGCAGGTTCCCTGCCCGAGCCAGCGCTTCGAGCTCATCGAGAAACGCGCGTTGCACGAGGTCTTCCGGCTCGGTGGAAAGAAAATGCGCCGCCTCACGATACGCGCGTTCAATGGCGACCTTGCGGCTGGCTAACCGGCGGAGCCGATCAAATTTTTCTTGCGAGACGGTTGTCTGTTGACCCAGGTCGTGCCACCGCTGCCATAACGGCTGCCCAAGCGACGCGACAATCACCCACGTCGCCACCACGATGACGGCGCTCAGGGCGAGCTTTCGTTCACGAGGTAACCACGCGCGCATCGCCAGTTAGGAGGCCCTTTCAGAGAGGACCAATTCAAAATCCGTGCGGGCATCTGCCGAGGTCCCACGACGTGCGGAGTACCGAAGTTCGACGCGCTTCCACACGCCGGCCTGTTCCAACTGTTGGATGTAGTCGAGCACCTGACGGGTGGCTGGGGCGCTCCCCCGCACCACCAGTTCACCCCGGGCGCGTTCAAAGACCAAGCTCTCAAAGAGGATGTCCGACGGGGTGACCTGAAAGAGCTTCGCGAGCATCGTGGCGGTTCGGCGGCGCGAGGCCAAGAGGCCGTCAATGAGGTTGACGTCATGCTCTTGACGCCCGGTCTCTTTGGTCATCGCTTCAAGCTCTTTGAGCGTGTGCTTGGCGTGGGACACCACGTGTTCTTGGCGACGGATCGAGACTGAGAGCACCCCGACCCCAAGCAGCAACGCGGACAGCAGCAACCCTCCTGTCAGTGCCAATTCGCGCAGTCGACGACGATGGGTCTGACCCTGACGCACTTCCTGTGGCAGGAGGTTGAGGAGCCATGATTCCTCAGCCATGGCCAACCCGATGACCACGGCGGGCGAGATCTCAGGCGTGGCGCGAGGCAGCGGAACTTGAAGTGTGCCCCAGGCTGGTCTGACCGTCACGGGTTTGCCGATCCGCTGCGCCACGTGTTCCTTCCACTGATCGAGCGGCCCCAACCCCGTGACCACCACACTGTTTGGTTCGCTTCCGGGAAGCTCCTTCCGAACGCTTGAGAGGCTTCGCTCCAGTTCCTCCATGAGCGGTGCGAATCCCTCTGATCCCGCTTGCCACTCCTGAAGGCCTTGACTGAGGCTCCGACTGAACACCAGGCGGCCCTGATAAAGCAGCACGAAATCGGTCCTATCAGTGTCCACGTGAATGACCAACACCGGTTCGATGAGTTCTGGGGTCTTCCCAAGACGTTGATACCAGGCGAGGAGCCCCCAGGCGCTTGGGACAAGCCAGGCCGGCTCAAGCCCCCCCTCGCGCAACAAGGCAAGATGCCGATCGATCAGATCCCGGCGGCATGCCACCAGTTGGACCGTGCTCATGCCGCCTTGCTGCTCAATGACATGAAAGTCGATGACGGCTTGCTCCGGCGGATACGGCAACTGGGCCTTGCCCGACAGCGCAACCATCTGTGCCAGCTCATCTGGCTTGGTCGTCGGGAGTTTCAAGACGCGGGTGATGACCTGCTCCCGGGGGATCACGCTGATGAACCGCGTGTTGGCCACCTGCAGTCCCGCCACGACTCGGCGAATGGCGTCTCGATGGGGCTCGTCTGCCTGCGCCTCGCCGATTGGCGGGGCAGGCAGGCCAGTAAGCGGCTCCACCACAAGCTTCTGGATGCGAGGACGGACCAATGTTCCCTCGACGGCGAGGACGCGAATCGATGAGCGAGTGACTTCAAGGATCACCTGCCGCATGACTGAGCCCTTGTTCAACAACCTTGTTTAGTCCACCCCGCCCACGCGAACGACTTGTCCCCCACGGCCATGGCCCCCGGCGGGGTGGACTATCGACTTTAAAAATCAGCCTTCTTGCCACCTCAGGATCTGAAACGATTCCCCAGAAATCTCCAAGGTCGAGTCTGAAGTTCCCTGGGGGTTTCCCCGGTGCACAATCGCCTCAAGCCGATAGTGGACAGGCGGCTTCTCCATCTGCGCGTCAATGCGGATGCGAAACACTGAGGAGGCGACCACCAGATGCGGCAGAGAGAGCAGCCCAGCGAGTGCAGCCTGATCTAACTGATCATCGCAGATCTCCGGCTCAAACACCGCAGGGTTCAGGCGCGTGATTTTGCAATCGTCCGGGGTTCCGAGTTGACCGTCGTTCCCTGGGCGGATCGCCACCAACGCGCTGATGATGCCAGCCGACTGCTCGCCGGCTACCGCCGTCAGCACGTCGGGTGTTGCAGTATTCACGTTCAGGGCGCCCTGCGTAGACACGGTCCCCTGTGCCCTCACGCGCTGCGGTGCCACCGAGTCGGCACTCACGCGGGGGATGTCCCAGAGCTCCTCGAGCACGCGGATCTCGGCGTTCTTGGGGAGATAGGGCGGCTGCACAGTCGTATCGATACCTTCGTCTTCTGGGCTGCGATAGTCGACGATGGCCTTGGCCACGTCGGGATTACCCAAGAATCTCGCCAAGGTGTCCTGGTCCGCCGCATTCAGATTGAGTCGTCGTTCTTCGTCAAGCACCTGAATCGCCACCTGACCGTTCACACGAGATGCCTCGGTGGACCCAAGAGGAACCTGCACGACCCACACCGTGGGGTCGCCTTCCGGCTCCTGCTGCGGGAAGTACGCCCAGTCATCCCCTAACCAATCGTAGGCGTTTCCATCCGGCTCGTTCGCGTCCTGGGCAAGCCGTTGCAGGGCAAGAGACACCCCCGCCTTCGCCCAGGCTTTGGCTTGCGCTCGAGCGACATGATAGCGCATGAGACGGGTTTCGGTCGCCAGATACCCGAAGAGTGCAATCGCGGCCAAGGACAGGGTGATGATGAGCCAGAGTGTGACGACGAGCAATGAACCTTTCTGATCTGAATGCGGAATGTCATGCTCGATCACTCCCTGCCCGCCCCTTGGACAGTGGGGCAGGCGGGCGCACTCCCCCGGCCCGCCGTCAAATCCCAGAGCCGGGGCGGGCGCACTCCCCCGGCCCGCCGTCAAATCCCAGAGCCGGGGCGGGCGCACGCCGAACTCCTTGGAATCCTTGGCCGCACTCAGGTGCCTGCTTCCGTCAGTTTCAAGCTCCCGCTTGGCACGACGACAACCGCTCGGATGGTCCGTGGAAGGGCCGGCGGGCCGTTGAGTTCAACGGTCATCTCAAGGAGTTGCGGCAACTGGGTGCGATCGTCCCAACTGGTGCGCCAGACAATCTGCGGTTCATGGCCTTCAGGAAGCGAGCCGTAGCGAATGGCCAGCCGCTCAACGTGCGCAAGGAGCTGTGTCGTCTGAGGCTCAAGCTGTGCTTGCGCTTGGCGAATCGTCTGGGCCTGCCGCACGAGGACCTTGGTGTCCGCAGTCTGCTGAAGATGATACGTCACCAACCACACCCTGGCGTTATCCTGCGACATCCCTCGGAGGGGTTGCACCGTATAGAACGAGAGGGTCTCCGGACCGAAGACGACCGGGGAATCAGGACGCGTCTCCACCACCACCCCGTTGGCGAGGTCTTGCGTGAGACGCTCAAGGGCCATGCGACGCTGCTGGAGCGCATCGAGATTGACCGTGGCCCTTCTCCACGCCACGATGCCCCCCCGCAAATGCGTGGAGAGTCCAACCATTAACATCGAAAAGATGGTCGCTGCCATCAGGAGTTCGACAAAGGTCAAGCCTGCCCGCCTACGGCGGGGGTGATGGGTGATGGGTGATGGGTGAGGAGTCAATGGTCTTTTGTCCTTATCACTCGTCACTCGCCCCCGACCCGCCGCTCGCGATCGTCGGGGCGGGCACTGACTACTGAACAAGATGGCAGCCATCGGCTCCACTAAGGGGATTGGTCCGAGAACCATGAGGAGGGCCAGAGGGTCTGGAGACTGATCGTCGGGGTGGGCTTCTCGGCTGGGCTGACGGTCAGGGTCACGGCGCGGAATGCCCCCGGGGCGATATCCGCTGGCACCGGCACTGGTTGGATGGACACGTGCCAGCGATAGCCGAGGTCGCGATCATCTGAGGGAGGAAGCGTATGAAAGCGCTGAAGATGGGCCTCGAGGGTATTCAGCGTCGACTGGGCCGCGTGAAGGAGCTGATCATCCTGTTGGATGACGGCAAGGGCTTTCAGGCTTCCGGAGATTCCCCGGCTGATGAACACCAACCCCACGGCGATCACGGCCGCGGCGAGGGTCGCTTCAACCAGGAGAAAGGCTTGCCTGCCGAGCCCGCTCTCCACACGCAAACGTTCAGTGTGGCGCAGGTAGGCTCGCTGCCTGAACCGCGACCTGTCCCGTCGTCTCATCCACCACAATCTGGTAGCGTGGGAGGGACTTGCCGCCGATCACCAGGGTTACCGATTGGCTCGTCCCGTCTGGGAAAAAGCTCACCCGATCACTCGACTCTGCGGGCTGGACAATGGTCAACTCAACGTCCTCTGGAAGAGACCGAGGATGTCCGAATCGACCTGCAAGCGGCGCGACCGAGCCATCCGCTTGCTGCCTCCCAAGCCAGACCCGATGCGCCTGTCCATCCCACACCCACTCGACCACCTCGCTCTGGGCAATCGCGATGGTCCTGGCGGTGCGCAGCAATTGGGCTTGTTCAAAGGCGGTTCGCTCGGCTTGAAGATGCGCCCAGGTTTGTTGCATACGCGGAATGGCCAACACGGCAAGCACCCCAAGCACGACCGTCACGAAGACGAGCTCAATAAAGGTGAAGCTCGCTTGAGACTTGAGACAAGAGACTTGAGACAGGAGACTAAAAAGGTTCTGGTCTCCCCGGCCCGCCGTTGAATCCCAAAGCCGGGGCGGGCGCATTCCGCAATTCACTCGCGAATCTCTACTCCCAATTGGTGATGTCGTCCTTCCCCGGCTGGCCGTCTGGACCGAGCGAGAGGAGATCGTAGTCTTGGTTGTGCTGCGACTCACGCGCGTACTGGTACTCCCTGCCCCACGGATCTTTCGGCAAGCCTTTTTTAAGATAGGGACCGTTCCAGTGCTGTTTCATCTCCTCGCTGAATCCGGACGGCGGATCCTTCGAGACGAGTCCCGTCAAGGCGCTGGGGTATTGGCCAAGGTCCAGCTCATAGAGATCGAGGGCCAGGCCAATTGCGGCCAGATCCGATTTGGTCCGCGCGATCTTGGCTTGCTCGGTCCGTCCGGCAAAACGAGGCACCACCATGGCGGCGAGCACGCCAATGATGATGACGACCAGCATGATTTCGACCAGGGTAAACCCCCGATGAGACAGAGGACAGAGGACAGAGGACAGAGGACAGCGGTACCCTGGTGTGTCATTCCTCTGTCTGACTTCTGACTTCTCCCGCCTGCCCTGTGATCCGAGGGGCGGGCAGGGACTTCTGACTTCTGAGCTCATTGGGCAATCAATCCCAGTTGGAAGATGGGAAGGAGCATCGAGATGACGATAAACATGACGATCAACCCCACCACGACAATGAAGAGGGGTTCCAGAATCGTCGTCAACACGCGCAGGGTACGATCCGTCTCCCGCTCATAGCTCGTCGCAACCTTCACGAGGGCCGTCTCCAAAGTGCCGGACTCCTCCCCCACCGCCACGAGATTACTGACGAAGGGGAGAAACTGCCCACTGACCGCTAAGGCGTTCGAGAGACTCCCCCCTTCCTGCACCGCTTCTTTGACCCGGAAGATGGCCTGACGGAGCACAAGGTTGGACACCGTGGAACTGGCCACTTCAAGCGCTTGCAGCATCGGCACCCCCTGTCCCACCATGACCCCAAGGCTTCGCGCAAACTGTGCGATCTGGGCTTTGCGCAGCAACAATCCGCCGACGGGAAGGCGCATCATCAGACGATCGACCATCACCCGCCCAGCCGGTGATCGGCGAAACGCCCGAACCCCCCACACGCCAATCATCCCTGCCCCGAGCCACCCCCACCACCAGCGGGAAAGCGTTCCGCTGATTGACAGGAGAATCCGGGTGGGAAGCGGAAGGAGCTGCCCGGTCTCGGTAAACAGGGCCGATAATTTTGGCACCACATACGTCAAGAGCACGATGATGGTCAAGAGCCCGATGACCAAGACCACCAGCGGATAGACCAGCGCCGAGGCCACGCGCGTTTTCAGCTCCGACTGACTCTCGAGCAAATCCGCCATCCGGTTCAAGACCAGATCGAGGCTCCCGCCTGCCTCACCCGCTCGAATCATGCTGATGTACAGGGGTGAGAAGACGTCGGGATGGCGCAAGAGCGCCTCGCTCAGGGCTTGGCCATCGCGCACCGCGCCACCGACCGAGGCCCAGACCGCTTGCAACGCCCGGTGTTCGGTCTGCTGGGACAAGAGCGAGAGCGCGTTGAACAGCGACAGCCCTCCGCCCAACAGATCCGCCAGTTGCCGGCTGGCATACGCCAGGGTGCGGCTTGGCAGGCGCCTAGGCGCAGCGTGGCTGCGGAGGTCTTCCTCAGGGGTCGCTTCAGTGATCGTCAGCGGGTAGACGCCAAGGGTCCCGAGTCGCGTGATCGCGGCGGTCTCGCTCTCGGCCTCAATGGTGCCCTCAAGGACCTTCAAGGAATTATCCTTGGCTCGGTAGACGTACCTGGGCATGATCGGTGACTCTCTTGAGTATAGCACGACCGTGTGGAATGACCAATACCCAAATCCTCCGTCCTCTCGTTCAAGGCGAGGGGCGGAGAATTTGGTGCTTGGTAATTCGACTGAGTTTTGCAGAACCTCAGTTAGCTAACCCGGAGGACTTCTTGGGGAGTCGTCAGGCCCTTGGCGATTTTTTGCCACCCATCATGACGAAGGGTGCGCATCCCTGCCCGCGCCGAGCCGCCTGGCGAGGCAGGCGGGCCGGCCTGGCGGGCCGCCCGGAGGATTTCATGCGACGAGGCCCGGCGCAGGATGAGCTGCTGGATGGGCTCATCGACGACCAGAAATTCATAGATGGCGGTGCGCCCTTTGTAGCCAGTGCCCTTACAGGTAGGACAGCCCCGCCCGCGCATGAGCGTGGCGGGAAGTTCGGCCAGCCCAAATTGCTCCCGGATCTGTGGTTCAGGCTTGACCGCTTCTTGACAGGATGGGCAGACCGTGCGGACCAGCCGCTGCGCGATGAAGCACAGGACCGAGGAGGCGACGAGAAACGGCTCGGTCCCCATATCGAGCAACCGCGTGACCCCGCCCGCCGAGTCGTTGGTGTGCAGCGTGGAAAAGACGAGATGCCCGGTCAGCGCGCTTCGGATGGTGATCTCCGCCGTTTCAGGATCGCGCACCTCCCCCACCATCATGATGTCCGGATCATGCCGCAACATCGAGCGCAAGCCCTGCGCAAACGACAGCCCGATCTTCGGATGGACCTGGATCTGCGTGATCCCGGAAATCTGGTACTCGATAGGATCTTCAATCGTGATGATCTTGCGGTCGGGGGCATTGAGCTTTGAGAGACACGCGTACAACGTGGTCGTCTTGCCCGATCCCGTCGGCCCAGTCACAAAGATGATCCCGTGCGGCCGGTCGATGAGCGAGGACAGGATCGTCCGGTGATCTTCAGCCAAGCCCAGCTGCTCCAGACTATAGAGCATGCGGGAGGAGAGAATCCGGATATCGATCCCTTCTCCGAAGCTCGTCGGCAGCACCGAGACGCGCAAATCCAGTTCTTCGTCATTCAGGCGGACTTTAATGCGGCCATCTTGCGGCAGGCGCTTTTCGGCGATGTCGAGTTTCGCCATGACCTTGATCCGTGAGATCACCGCCTGGTGCAGCTTGACGAGATCCTGCGGGATGGGCATTTCATACAAGATCCCATCCACCCGCTCCCGAATGCGCATGTACTTTTCATACGGCTCGATGTGGATGTCCGTCGCGCGGTCCTTAACGGACTGCAGGATGAGCTGATTCACAAACGACACGATCGAGGCCTCATCCACAAACGCGCTCAAGTCCTCCGCCGCACCCATCGTGGCCGTCGTGGCGCGCGTGCCGGTGTCCAGGAGTTGCTCAACCGCCGAGGCGCCCAACCCGTAATGCCGCTGGATCGCCTCGCGGATCTCCTGGGGCCCGGCCAAGACGGGTTTCAGCTCACAATCGAGCAGGAGTTTCAATTCATCAAGGGTATGGACATCGAACGGGTCGGCGATGGCGACTTCCAGGATGTTCCCAGACAGCCGAAGCGGTAAGAGGGCGTAGTGATTCGCAAACTTCGCCGGGACTTTGGCCAGGGCCTGCGGGTCAATCGAGCACTCCTTCAGCCGAACGTAGGAGAGGCCAAGCTGCTCCGCCAGGATCGGGACCAGCGTCTCTTCAGGGATGAGCCCCATCCGGATAAGGATCTTGCCGAGGAACTCCTCGGTGCGCTTCTGCTCGGTGAGGGCTGCATCCAGGTCCTGCATGGACAACAGGCCCCGTTCCACGAGCATCTGCCCCAGCTGTTGTCGCTTGCGGATAATCGCCATATCAACTTAACCTTACCATAGGACTTTGGGAAAGACAAGGTGGTGAAAGGGAAGACTCAAGACGCAAGACCCACGCCTTGAGTCCTGAGTCTTGTGTCTTGAGTCCCCCGAGGGGATCGAGTGAGGATTAACCGCGGAATTTCTTGAAGATGACGGTCGCGTTGTGCCCGCCAAAGCCGAGGGAGTTGGAGAGGGTGGCCTCGACTGGGGCCTTGCGGGCGTGGTTGGGGACGTAATCGAGGTCGCACTCAGAATCCGGATGCTCGTAGTTGATCGTCGGTGGAATGATGCCGTGGACAATCGTCAGCACACTGATAATCGCCTCCACCCCACCGGCTGCCCCAACAAGGTGACCCATCATGGACTTGGTCGAGGAGATCGGGATGCGTTTGGCGTGGTCTTTGAAGACACGCTTGATGGCTAAGGTCTCGATCTTGTCGTTGAGTTCGGTCGACGTCCCGTGGGCATTGATATAGGAAATCTGCTCGGGATTGAGTTTCGCATCCGCAAGGGCGGCTGCCATCGCCCCCGCCGCCCCTGCACCATCCGGGTCGGGCGCGGTCATATGAAACGCATCGGCGGTTCGGCCGTAGCCGACCAGTTCCGCGTAGATGCGCGCCCCCCGTTTTTTGGCATGGTCAAGGTCTTCCAACATCATCACGCCGGCTCCCTCCCCGATCACAAAGCCGTCTCGCAGCTTGTCGAAGGGGCGACTGGCCTTAATCGGCTCCTCGTTGTGTTTGGAGAGTGCCTTGAGGGCGCAGAAGCCGCCGATCGCAAGCGGCGTGATGCAGCTTTCGGTCCCCCCCGCCACCATGACATCGGCATCCCCTCGTTGCACCATGCGAAAGGCCTCGCCCACCCCATGGGCCCCTGAGGCACACGCACTTGTCGTGCAGCAATTGGGCCCTTTGATGCCTAAGCTAATCGCCACATGCCCAGGCGCCATGTTCGTGATGATCATCGGGATCATGAAAGGCGAGAGCTTCTGGGGACCCTTGGCGACGAGGACATCCCGCTGCTGCTCGATCAGCCCGAGGCTTCCCATCCCAGAGCCAATCACCACCCCCACGCGAAACGGGTCTTCCCTGCCAAGATCAATCTTGGCATCGGCCACGGCTTGTTTGGAGGTGGCAATGGCAAACTGGACGAACCGTTCGGTCCGCTTGATCTCCTTCGGCGCAAGGTACTGGGTGGGATCAAAGCCTTTGACCTCGGCCGCGATCTGCGACTCGAATTGACTGGCGTCAAACGCGGTAATGCGGCCGATCCCGCTCACTCCATTGAGCAGGTTCTGCCACATGGTGGGTGCGTCGTTGCCCACCGGCGTGACTGCGCCGAGCCCTGTGATGACCACGCGTCTCATCGTGTATCGGTAATCGGTGTTCGGTGACGCGGCCCGTATCGTTGATCGGTCATCGTCGTTCGTCAAAAAAACTTCAGACGAACGACGTCACCGAACGACGAAACGGGCGACGCAACCGACAACCGAACACCGTTTTCTCCTCTTACTTTCCCTTCCCACCCAACGTGGGTGGAGAGGGGTTTGCGAACGCCGCACGTTCGAAATTCTGAGCGGGCATGGTTCTTCTCCTACAACCCTCTCCCTCATGGCGAGGGATGCCGTGAGCGACGCGTTCGGATTTTCGAGCAGCCCCGGTTTTTCTTTTCCTTTTCCCACCCCAGTGGGTGGAGAGGCATGCGCGCAGGCGCGAATTCATCCGCCATCTTGACGACGTGTGGGCGGATGCTGAGCGGCAAGCGCATGCCTCGACGGGCCCCACAATAAAAACGTCCGCCTCTTAAGCGGACGTCCTTGGCGTCTATGGTCTGAAGCCAGCAATCGGTTACTTGGCGCCGGCGGCCTTCTGCTCGATGTACTTGATCGCGTCGCCCACCGTCACCATCTTCTCGGCATCCTCGTCCGGGATTTCGATCCCAAACTCTTCCTCCAACGCCATGACGAGTTCGACGGTGTCCAGCGAATCCGCCCCGAGATCCTCGATAAAGGACGCGGAATCGACGACCTCTTCGAGTTTCACCCCAAGCTGCTCGGCAATAATCGCACGCACCCGATCGTTGACCGCCTCAGCCATCGCTTGTTCTCCTCCTTTAATGACGACACAAGTTATGCCTCCCTGCCTCGCGCTGCTCGGCGCAGGCAGGGAACCCGATAGGGCGACATAACTTGTTTGTCGGAATTTCCGCCAAACAGATTGGCGGACCCGCCAACGCTTTGTGGCGGGCGCTTCGCTCCCTGCCCGCCCCTGATGTCACGGGGCAGGCGGGCGTAAGTTGTGGCCTCATGTCACATCGCCAGCCCCCCATCCACCACGAGCACATGGCCCGTGATGTACCGGGCGGCGTCACTTACAAGAAATAATGCGGCTTGCGCCACGTCGCTGGGTTCCCCGAGCGTCCCCAGGGGGATCTGGCTCAGGAGCCGCTGTTTGACCTCTTCCGGCAGCCGCTCAGTCATCTCGGTCTTGATAAAGCCTGGGGCGATCGCGTTGCACGTCACCCCACGACTGGCGAGCTCCTTCGCCACCGATTTCGTCAAGCCAATCACCCCGGCCTTTGAGGCGGCGTAGTTGGCCTGCCCAGCGTTTCCAATGAGCCCGACAATTGAGGCGATGCTCACAATCCGGCCCCGGCGGGCCTTCAGCATCACCTTCGCGACGGCCCGGGTGCACAGGTAGGTCCCTTTGAGATTGATGTCAAGCACCCGGTCCCACTGGGCCTCGTCCATGCGGACGAGCAAACCATCCTGAGTGATCCCAGCGTTGTTGACGAGTATATCGATTCTTCCTAGTTTGTCAAGGACTTTTGACACCGCCGCATCGACCCCGGAGGCGTTCGTTACGTCGACGACCAGACCCAGGGCCCGCCGGCCACGCGCCTCCAGCTCCCCCGTGGTTTGGGCCAGCTGCTGCTCGTTGATGTCAAAGAGGGCGCACGCTGCCCCCTCCTTGGCGAACGCCAAGGCAATCTCCCGCCCAATCCCACGGGCGCCTCCCGTAATGACCGCCACCTGGTCGGCGAGGAACATGGGGAGGCATTATATAGAGGAAGGAACTCGAAGACAAGCGTCAAGATGCACGGTGTTGCAAGGTGGAGCCCCCCGGGCAAGCCCGGGGTACCCTCTTGCCCGCCTTCGCTCTTCGAGCTTCGGCGAGGCATCCGCCTCCCCTCCAGGGGGCGACATCTCGCCGAAGCAGGAGTGCCGCATTCCTCCCCGGCCAAGGCCGGGGTCTCCTGCGGAGGCGGATGAACGGGACAGATGGCGTAGGTTCGACGCGAAGCGGGGGGACTTACGAACCGGGGGGATCGGCGGGGATCGTGGAGGCCTGTTCAACGGCATGGTCGCCGTGCGGCTTGTGATCGTGGTTGGTCAGAAGCGCTCCGGCTTTCCAGAGCTCAAGGACCGCATCCACCACCCCGGGGTCAAATTGGCTGCTGCGGTTGCGCGTGAGTTCTTCAATGACCTTGTCAACCGTCAACGCTTTGCGGTAGGGGCGATCACTCATCATCGCATCGAAGGCATCCACCACCGCGGCGACGCGCGAGCCAAGCGGGATCGCTTCGCCCTTGAGCCCTTCTGGATAGCCGGAGCCATCGTAGCGCTCATGGTGGTAGCGCACATTCAGGGCCATCTCATTCAGCCCAGCGATGCGCTCCAGCACCTCTGCCCCATCCACCGGATGCCGGCGCATGATCACCCACTCTTCGTCCGTCAACGGGCCAGGTTTGTAGAGGATTTCCTTGGGGGTGAAAATCTTCCCGATATCATGGAGGAGCACCCCGGCCAGCAGGACTTCTTCCTGGGTCTCCCCGCCGAAATCCACGCCCCGCTCGCGCAGCTTGCGGATGATCTTCGAGGCGTAGTCAACGCTGCGCAGCTCATGCTCATGCGTGTAGTGGGGGTCGATCTTGGAGACCACGGCCGAGAACGCCGCCACAACACCCCGCACCACATCCTTCAACTGCTGCACGGAGGCTTTGAGATCCTCGTTGGCCTTCCGGAGGTCTTCGTAGAGCGACGTACTCACCTTCCCCAACACCTCGTCCTTCAGGTATTCCAAGGTGAAGGGCTTGATCACATAGTCGGTCGCCCCCAGCTCCAGGGCTTTCTGGACCGTCTGCTCATCTTCAATCGCGGTGATGATGATGATTTTGATCGTCTCATCGATGGTTTTGGCTTCTTTCAGGATGTCGAGGCCATTGAGGCCGGGCATGCGCAGGTCCAAAAACACCAGGTGGGGGCGTTCTTCGCGGATGCAGGAGAGGGCCGAGGGGCCGTCGTGCGCCACCAGGACGGAATAGCCCCGCGTGGAGAAAAAGTTCTCCAGCAGCCGGCAGATCTTCTGCTCGTCGTCCGCCACTAAGAGTTTGACCATGGTCTCGGGTCTCGCTTCAACCATACCTGATTTTCCAGCGTTTGACAAGGTATCTTGCGATTGGACAAGCAGATGCGCGTATCTGCAGGTGTTCGCGAAGACTTTTAATTGGTCTGCTGACTCGACAGAACTGCTCAGTTTTGCTTAGGCTAAACGGTATCAGATACCGGGGTTTCCTTGGCGTGTGTGAGCCGTACCTGCTCAGTTACGACTGAGCTACGGCTTGGGGTGTCTCGCGGAAGATGGGCAGGCGGATCGTGAAGGTCGTGCCCCGTCCTTCGATCGAACGCACGTCGATCGTGCCGTGGTGGGCGCGGATGATGCGCTGGCTGACGAAGAGGCCAAGGCCGGTGCCGTTGTGTTTGGTGGTAAAGAAGGGGTCGAAGATCTTGGAGAGTTTGCTGTGGGGGATGCCGGGGCCGGTGTCGTTGAAGGTCAGTTCAACGTGGTCATCGCGGGCCACGGCCGCAATTTCAATGCGCCCGCCCACATCGCCCATCGCCTGGCAGGCGTTGAGGATCAGGTTCAAGAAGACTTCCTGAAGCTGGGTTTGGTTCCCCAACGCCTTGGGCAGATTCGCGGGGATCTCCAGGCGCCGTTCGACGCGGTCCAAGCGCACCTGATAGGTGACCAGTTGCAGGCTTTCCTCGATGGTGGCGCGCACATCCACCGGCCCAAACTCCGCCTTCCCGGGCCTGGCAAACCGCAAGATCCGCCGGGTGATCTCCGCGGCCCGGTCGCACTCCTCGATGATGCTGGAAAGCACCCGATCCACCTGGACATCCTTGCCCTTGGACTGCTCCAGGTACAACTGCGCCTCGCCCGAGATGATCGCCAAGGGATTATGGATCTCATGCGCCATGCCGGAGGCCAGCTGCCCCAGGCTTGCCATCTTCTCCGACTGGACCATGTAGGCTTCGTTCGTCTTCAGCTCCTCGAAGAAGCGCGCATTCTCAATCGCCAGCGCCGCCTGATTCGCCAGGGTTGAGAACACCACGAGGTCCTCGGTCGTGAAGATCTGCCCATTTCGCTTATCCCCCAGCACGAGAAACCCAATTAACCGATCCTGCGCGAAACTCGGGACGATGACACTGGCATTCAAGGTGTGCATTTGTGAAAGAACCGACACATGGCCCAGGGAATGCTCATTTGATGAGGCCTGGCCGACCAGTTGCGCTTTGAGCTCATCGTAGACCACCGGTTCATGCGCACGCTTGAGCAGTTCAATCAAGAGGCTATCTTTCGGAATCTGGGGCTGGTTCGCATCGTTGCGATAGCGAAACGCCTTGAGCGCAAAGGCGTCCTCTTCCTCCAAGAAGATCGCGGCGTTGGATAACCCCACCGCCTTGGTCACCACATGGACGATCATGTCGAGCAGCCGCTGCAACTCGCGAATCTGCGTCATGCCCACAGACGCCTGGCGCAGCGTCTCCTGATACCGCCGCTGCTCCCGAAGGAGCCGCAACTCTGCCCGACGCTGAAAGTACAAGTTCACATAGTGCGCCGCCGTCGTCAGTCCCGCTCCGATCACCCACAGCCACACCCACCACCGTGCTCCTAACACGCGCTCAAGCTGCCGCTCCCACGCCAACGCTCCTACAAGCGGCACCCCAAGCAGTACCGCATACACCACCATAAACACCGTCGTCCTCGTGACCGCCACATTGATGTCCATGAGCCGATACCGAACAATGGCATAAGTGGTAGTAATTGCGTGAACAATAATGAAGATAAATCCGATCGGATAGAACTCTAATCCATAGTTAGGAAGAAAATCAGCGGCTGCTACGATAGAAACACAGTAGGAAAAAAGTACATATTTAATTCTTGTTGCCTCAAGCGGAGCGCTACTTTGGATTCGCCGATAGGAATCCGCTAGTAGATAAATCACGGTCCCCATTGTAGGGAAGAAGAAAACCAAGAAAAGATTGTGAAGTAGACCAACTTTGGTTTGAAAACCCCAGAAGAATTCATAAAGGCCGGAGATAAAATAATCTGACCGGGTCATAGCCGCAAATATTATTCCGATACCATAAAAGAAAGGAATAAGTCGTCTGAGCTGATCGCGACGTGTGAGGGCTACAACTGTATGAAAAGAAGTTACGGGGATAAACACTACTCCGATATAGAGTAAACGAACCCAGGAAAGAGCTGTGTTATAATTTTGGGCAGAATAGACAATCGCATAACCAACCAGCCAGCAAAAAACTGTTATCGTGACCAAAAAGAACGCTTTATTTGGTTCTCCCCGCCGGTTGCTCAAAAACGTCAGGAGACCAACGCTCAGTGTGAACAAACCAGCAATAAGTGGCGGGATCGAATATAGATTCATGACAATGTTGATTGGGTTAGAAGCGACGTGCTTTTCCTCTCCTTTTCCTTTCCTCTTCCCCAATTACTTGCCAGACAGTAAGAGGTCAAAAGTTGAATGAACTTAGCATCGGTGACAGGTCTGGGTACTTCTTCTCGCTGGATAAGCTGTAATGTATTCTCGGCCTTGAAAACAGGTTCTTTCCCGTTAAGGTAGGCCGCATATCCCTTGGTGCTCTCCGCAAAGAAACGTTCCCATCGGTTTTTTGGCATTCGCTCGCTTTCTTCTTCTGTTACAAGTAAAACTCCTTTTAGGCCAAGAGCTTGACACATCCAGTCACGAAGCTGACCAATGGTCGGTGGATTAAAATTTACAATGTGAAAAGTCTTACCTACGCTATCCTGGCGAAAAATCCCTAATATAGTTTGTACTGCATAATCAATCGGCACTATGTTTAATGTTTTGGATTCTGACCCCACCACCCGAAGAGGCACAAAGACCGGGTCTTTTTCCCATATAAGACGTTTTGTATCAAAATGATATGGGTGACGTTTTAGAAACTTCCTAGCACGAAGTAAAACTACCCATAACGCTCTCAGTAAAATGTAGAAACCAATGAAACTTTGAGTTTGTCCATTATGCGAGTCACCCACGATGATACTAGGGCGGTAGATAACTGCCTGAAGACCGTGGTCCATAGCATCTCGTACCTCTTGCTCAGCCCAGTACTTCGTTTCTTCATACTTATTGTTGAATCCGCATCTTCCGTTCAATTTGCCTTCTTCCACTAAGCCTTCTGTTCGACCAGCCACGAATGCAGTGCTGACGTAGTGTAATGTCGCGTCTTTCATATCCTTTATTAATTCCAGGACGTTTCTCGTGCCTTGAACATTTACTGCCTCAAGCTCCGGAGCCTTTGAAGAATCGAAGCTTACCATTGCCGCACAGTGCACAAGATCTGTTACTTCACGGTTTAATCTAAGCAGAACGCTGGAGGGCAATCCAAGCTGTCTAATCCTAACGTCACCCAAAAGGATCTCCAACTGCCCAGAGCGAATGAAGGACGTCAAAAACAAGGAGGCAGAAATACTATTAAAAACTCGCTTCAGCTTTAGTTCAGGGCTCTCATTTTGAGAGCGGACAAGGACTTTAAGCCGGTAGCCCTGCTCCAAGAAAGCTAAAGCTAAGCGAGCTCCTAGGTACCCAGTTCCACCAGTTAAAAGGATTGTGCGCTTAGTGTTGTAATCGGAACTCATGTCTCACCACCATCTATACCATGTCAAAATGGGCTACCCCTTGAAGTAAATTGCCCAAACGAAAACTGCTTTTAACGGTCGTACTTCTTGATGACGAGGGCGGAGGGTTTGCCGCCCCTGCCTGTCCCGCCTGCCTGCCCCGCTGCCTGCCTGTCGCGTCCGCAACGCAGACAGGGGGCGGTAGGCAGGTCCACGGGACGGCAGACAGGGAAGCCGAGAGGGAGTTTTGCAACACGGAATCCAAAATGATCATCGTTCGTATTTCTTGATGACCAAAGCGGAATTCTTCCCACCAAACCCAAAGGAGTTTTTCAGGGCGATATCAATGGTCGCTTTGCGGGAAACGTTGGGCACATAGTCGAGGTCGCAGTCGGGGTCGGGGACCTCGTAGTTGATGGTGGGGGGGATCGTTTGGTGCTCCATCGCAAGGACGGTCGCAATGAGCTCAACCGCCCCCGCCGCTCCGATGAGATGGCCGATCATCGATTTGGTGGCAGAGACAGGAACCTTATAGGCATCTTGGCCAAAGACTTGTTTGATCACAAACGTCTCAGTTTTATCGTTGAGGGGAGTGGAGGTGCCATGCGCGTTGATGTAGTCGATCTCCTGCGGTTTGACCCCCGCATCCTTCAGCGCCAGTTGAATCGCCCGCGCGGCCTGGCGGCCTGAGGGCTCGGGTGCTGTCATGTGGTAGGCATCACAGGTCATCCCAAAGCCCAGGATCTCCGCATAGATGTGCGCGCCGCGCTTTTTGGCATGCTCCAAATCCTCCAGCACTAACATCCCGGCCCCTTCGCCAAGGATAAAGCCATCCCGCAATTTATCGAATGGCCGGCAGGCCCGCTCAGGTTCATCGTTCTGCTGCGACATCGCGCGCAACATGCAGAACGCGGAAAACGCCTGGGGAAACACCGTGGACTCAGCACCCCCCATCAAAATCACATCAAGCTCCCGCTTCCTGATCGCATTAAACGCGTACCCCACCGCATCCAAGGCTGAGGAGCAGGCGGTGGCAAGCGAAAAACTCGGCCCATGCAGCCCGAGATCAATCGAGATGAAGCTCGCCGGGGCATCCGGAAAGACGGTGAGCGCGGTGAAGGGGTTGATCTTCATCGGCCCCTTTTCTTTATAGACATCGTGCTGCTCCAGGATGAACGCTTGGCCCGCCATGGCCGTTCCCACCA
>CAYJTP010000028.1:0-21082 GCA_964373175.1 uncultured Planctomycetales bacterium | reverse complement strand
AGCGACTGGGGGCACAGCGTTTTCATGTTATCAAAACCCTAGAGAGACGCTGATCGCCGCAGATGTCCGACGAGCCATCTGCGTGAATCAGCGTGGATATCAGCGACCATCAGCGACATCGAACGTTTTGAAATGGACTCTAAAGTCGTTTGCGAATCTCGGTGGGATACTCAGGAAAGTAGCGAGCGATCACCGGAAGATCAAACCGCCGTAGAATCGACTCCTTGGGCTCCCGCTCAAGCAGGAACTCAACTGACCGGTTCACAAGAGTTTCTGGCGTCGCTGACGTCCCCTGGCTCAGCCGCTGAAAATCTGCGTCCGCCAGCGTGACCGTGTGACGGGTCTGGCAGTTCCCTTCCATCACGATGACATCAAACACCCACCCAGCCCCAGTTCGTGACCCGCTTACCGTGATCTCGGCCATGGGCGGTGTCTAGTCGCGGTGGGGGGCCTCCTCGAGGAGTCGAAGACGTCGCTGCAGGGCCTTGTCATGCTGTTCGAGCTCGCCCAGCCGCTTCTCAAGCGCCTCGAGGCGTGCGCCAACCTGCTGGAGCGTCTGCTCAATCGCGCGAAACTTCATACTGAGGTATTCTTCAATCGGAATCGGGACGAGGCGACCATCCCGCTTTTCAACGGGCCAATCCTTGGGTAAGAGGAGATGGTGGCCTTCGATCGACTTGACGATGACCTCATCGTCAAGCGACTCCTCGCGCTGGTGCGCCTCCTCAGCCCACCCCATCAGCGGGATCAAACTGATCAGAACAGCCCACACGATCCCCTTCAATCGTCTCATGGCGCCTCCCTTGCCCGTGCCGATGGCTCAAGCGATCGAGGCACTTCATTATAACAGGCCGGGCAGACCAAGACAGGCCCAGCGAGGCGCGAAATTTCTTTGTTGCACTTTTGTGAAAAATCCCTACACTAGGAGCTAACAAAGGAGGGTGCTATGGCCAAACGGATGGGGATGTGGGTGGTCATCCTGGCGGTGCTCGCGGCTCCTGCCACGGCCTCTGCAGCCAGCTCGTGGGCGCAGGAATCAGGCTGGGCCAACCAAGCGAGGGCGAAGCTGGTCTACGGGTTGAGGAACACCTTGCTTGGCTGGACCGAGCTCTTTACCGAACCGAAAGAAGCGCTTGACACGGGTGCGAACTTCTTCGTCGGGGTCGGGACAGGACTATGTAACGGCGTAGGGCAGACGGCTGGTGGAGCGCTGCACCTCGTCACGTTTCCAATCCCCCAGATCGATATACCCTTGCCGGAAGGCGGCACAGAACTCCTCCAGTAGCGACCCGGGTTTCCTCATTCATAGCAAGGCCCTTGGGAGATGTCCCAAGGGCCTTGTGTTTTTTCCTCACTCCAATCAAGCAGCGATCAGTAAACGAAGGCGCGCCTCGCTAGATCTCCAGCTGGATCTCGTCTCCCTGAACGTGCACGGGAAAGCGCCTCACGCCTGCTGAAGCGGGCGGGGTCAGGGCTTGTCCAGAGGTCACGTCAAAATTCGCCCCATGCCAGGGGCAGGTGACCGTCGTTCCCTCGAGTCCGCCTTCGGACAGAGGACCTCCGGCATGCGTGCACGTATCTTCAATGGCGTAATACGTGCCGCCCACGTTAAACAGGGCGATCGTCTGGCCTTTGGCCTGGACGGCTTTCGCCTGCCCAAGCGTCAGTTCTGAGGTTTTCGCAACCGTCACGCGTTCTGCCATCTGTTCTGCTCCTGAGCGATCGGACGCTCGTTACATCAACGGGATTCGGTTATCCTTGTCGTCGTAGGTATAGCGGGGCTGACCGTTGACTTTGTGGATCCGGACGTCCACCACATTGAGCTGGTCGTCCTTGGCTTCGACATCAAAATCCAGATCGAGCATCTCCCCCGTTTCGCTATCTTTCATGTCCGTACACGAGTAGTAGAGATCGCCGGTCTTGCCCACCCGCTCGTGCACACGATCGAGCGTCAAGGTCCGTATCTTGCCGGTCACCTCGTCATCGACACTGAACGCCCCTTCTTCTTGTTCGACCTGACTGATGTAATCCCTGATCGCTTGGCGAATCTGCTCCGCCGATGGCTCGACCTGCGCCACGGGACCGGCTTGCGCTGGCTGTGGCTCTTGGGCTTGCATCACGGCGGCTGGGGAGGGCTCAGGCGCTGCCACGGATTGCTGTCCCCCGTGCTCCTGCCCGCCATGTTCCTTCCCGCCATGCTCGGCCGAATACCCGAACGCTGGAAAAACCGTGAGGGCCCCACTCACGACGCCCGCCACCCACCACCGCTTCCTCATGTCTGTGCCTCCTTCAATGAGCCCCGCACGCTTTGCTTCGTCCCGTGAAATGCGAAGCATTTCCGGGACTGAACCCCGGAAATCGCTCTGCGATTTCTCAGGGCAAAGCGAAGCAAGCGGGGCGAATTTCCGCCAGAGGCGGATCCGCCTTTGGCGGAGAACCCCACACCCAGCGCCTCACCGGATGGACTCCTTGATCCGCATTTTTAGCGCTGTCAACGCTTGCGCATAGTGCTTGAGTTGTCGCTCACGATGTCGTGCATCCGATTCAGCACTGTACGCTTCGTAGTACACCAATTTCGGCGAACCGTTCTGCGCATGCTCAGCTAGGCGTCACTTGACACTATTCGTATAGCCGTAATACAGCTGGTGCGTCTGGCGATTCTTTAACACGTAGACATAATGCATGTCGCTGGGTGTGGGGTCACATTCAGCCACAGACTTACGTTTCCGCCACACATTCGCCAAAGTGCTGGGCGGACCCGCCAACGCTGTGTGGCGGGCACTGCGTTCCGTAAGTCTGGGCTTCATGTGACCTTGTCCTTGCGGCTCGTAAACGAGAACCGGGTTTCCACGACCCCGGCTGATCTCCCATCGACTTCCACGTACGGATTCAAAAAGATGTTGACCGGAGGGCCCGCTTGCAAAGGCACCAACTGAATGTTGCGACCGACGCTGATCAGAAATTTATTCGGATCCCGTGTGCCAAAATAGTACTCGCGCAGATCCGGGTGCTTCCAGGCCTCAGAGGCATCCACCGGCACCCATCCCTCGGTGGGACTGTAGAACTCCGCCCAGCAGTGGTAGCCGGGAATCTCTCCCCCAGGACTAGTCGGGATGGTCGCGCCGATGGCAAAGCGCGCTGGGGTGTCTACGGCTCGGGCCATCGAGATAAACAGCGAGTGAAAATCGGCGCAATTCCCCTTCCCTAACTGGCAGGCTCTCAGCGTATCCCCGCGTCCCCAGCCCGGGGTCGTCTTGTCATACGTCATATGCGCGATGACGTAGTCATAGATCGCCCGGGCTTTTTCGAGAGGGCTCGTGCGTCCCACCGTCGCGTCTTGAGCAAGCTGCTTGACGGTGTCATTAATCACCATGAACGGCTCGTTGCGCAGCGCCAGAGACAGTTCCGCTGCGGAAGTCTCCGGATATCCCTTGAAGAGTCGGCGACGGTCCAGCCAACGTCCCCCGCGCTCAACCGCCGTATACTCGATGACAACATCGAGGGAGGCTGGAATCGGGGGCTTCAGTTGAAGATACAACATGTCATTGCCATAGACGGGCTCTTCAGAGATGCGGTACGGCAGCGCGGTGTGAATGTGGCGCGAGAGAATGGTTTGGTGGTCTCGCGTTTTCGCCAAGGGAACCCAGATCCGAACGTCATGCCCATCGGAGGGCAGGGCGCTGATCCGCGCGGAGTAGGTGAAATCAAAGGCTCGCTGGCTTGACGGCTCGCTGCGCCCAACCGCGAGGGCCCCAACCATGAGGGCCGCGATGACAATACCGGTCCACAAGAGCCAGCGGATGAATCGCCTCATACGAGTTGATCGGTGGACGTACGGCAGGCGGGCGCACACACGTCTGCCGGGAAAACCGGGATCGGCCCAATTATAGCAAACCGCCCTTGGCAAGACCAGAGAAGATGAGGGAATCAGAATGGAAAGGAGGCTGAGGCAGCGGTGATCTCCAAGGAGGGAAAGGAAGTTGCCACCACGTGCTGTTACGGCTCCTCCTCTGCCGCCTCCTCAGGCTCATACACGGCCTGGAGAGGGGTAAGAAGCGGGCTGACGAGGGGCTGCACGGGAAGGGCCTGGGAGGGCTGAGCAGAAGCAGCTTGGGAAGGCTTGCGAACCGCCACAAAGTTGATCTGGAGCTGGTTCTGGCCAGTCGTGAGCTCGATAACTCGGGAGCGCCGTTTGCGCTTCGGGTCGGCCTGGTCGTAAAAGCGGGTGATGCCAGCGGCCTTCAGCGCTTTGGTCTGTTTGGGCGTCAAGGTGTAGGTGCCAGGCTGCAGATCAATTGAGAAACGGTAGTAACCCCGATTGTCGGTTTCGACAATGATCGGCTTCGGCTTTTTGGACTCTCCCCGCCCTTTCTTGCGGGACAAAAGGAGCATCACCCGCTCGGTGATGGGCCGGCCCGACTCGTCCTGGATGGTGCCCCAGAGAACCGGTGACGGTGACAGGTCGTGGAGATAGCTCTGGCCTTCCCAATAAGCCATCCAGACGATTCGATCCCCAGCAATGGCAGGCTCACTCCAGTCCCACGACCCGGGTTTGGTGTTGAGGGGTCCCCCACTGTTGGTAACCAGATCGTAGAGATAAACGTCATCCCCAAAGAGTTCAGTCCAGACGACGCGGCTCCCGGAGATGCGAGGCCCAAGTGCGATTCGATAAGGCCTTGAGAGCCGACGCGTGGGACAGCGCTGGGTCACAGGATCGTATTCACAGGAGTAGACATTCCACTCCCACCAATCCGATGTCCAGACATTGTCATCGGCGTATCCGTTCCAGACAACCCGGTTATCAGAAATATCAGGGTTCCAGTGATTGTGGTCGTCGTTCGTGATCGAATGCTCCACACAACGCTTGGCCACAGGATCGTACTCACAGAGGAAGATATCGTAATTCCAGAAGGGCCCGCCTGGACGGCGCGCCCGACCGAGACGATCATCCCTCCAAACGATTGTATCCTTAGAGATGGCGGGCTGCGTTTGGCTGCCAGGATCAGTCGTGATCCGTTGCTCAGTGTTGGTGGCAAGGTCATAGAGGTAGATGTCCCAGTTGCCGTTACGAAAGTCCGTCCACACGACCCGGTCACCCCAGATGTCGGGACTAAACTGGTCTGCGGGATCGGTCGTGATGGCTCGCTCAGTATTGGTGGCAAGGTCACGCAGGTAGATATCCCAGTTGCCGTTACGAAAGTCCGTCCACACGACCCGGTCACCCCAGATGGCCGGACTTATTTGGGCTGCGCGGGTGGGGGAAAGCGGCTGCGCGACATGGGTGCGCAGATCATACAGCTCGACCTGAGGGATCGAGTGGACCTTGGGAGGCCAACTCACCCACACAATCCGGTTGCCCGAGATGGCAGGTGTTTCATAGTAGGGTGCGCCACGCGTCACCAAACCGGTCAGCAAGACGGGTGGATTGTTCAGGATGAGCGGTACAACATCTTGAAGTTGTTGTCCATTCAAAAGCCTCCCCGCGAGCCGAAGGAGAGACAAACCGGCCGGCCCGCTGGGAATGATCCAGCTACCTAACTGGCCTGCGGTCACGGGTGTCAAGCTGGGTTTGCCAATCGGCTCCCAGCTCATTGGGATACGTCCCTCGCCATACGACAGCTCGTACTGTTGAAAGGCCGGTGAGGCCGCTGTGCCGATAATTGAGAGGGCTGGAGGGCCACCCCGATAGATGGTTCGCGTGGGGGTTGGCTCAAGGATCTTAAACGTCCCACGAGGTGGGGTCTCGATGGCGACGGCCCTGGCGGCATTGAGCCGACCGGTTCCTGTATACAGATCAAACCCCGGGCCCTTCACGTCATCGGCTGAGACCCGCAGGACTTGGCGGATGTCTTCATTGGTAAACGAAGGATGCGCCGCAAGCACCAGGGCTGCCACGCCAGCGGCATACGGGGCGGCCATCGAGGTTCCTGCTTGACGCACGTATTGATTCCCCACGACCAACCAGGGAGGGCACATCTCACTACACAGTGCAGACTTCAACGACAGGATGTTCCGATAGAATGTCCTCCCGATGGACCCCGGCGGATACTGATCGTCCCGGACACCTCCGCCTGGAGCCGCCACATCCACCAATGGCCCAAAGTTGGTGAAAAAGGTGGGCTCATCAGTAGGAGTACTCGCCGTAACGACCACTGGCTTGGGATCGGCCATGTTCTGGGGGCTGGAAGAAGCCGCATCAGTAGAACCGTTGCCAGCCGCAAAGACGACCACCGCCCCATGCCCATAGGCGAATCGGACAGCCTCCTCTGCGACCTGATTTGAAGGACATGAGTCGCAGCCCCAGCTATTGTTGATGACTTCAGCCCCATTTTGTGCGGCATAGACAATCCCGACAGCCAGCTCGCTGCTCCAGCCAAACCCTTGAGCGTTGAGGGCTTTCACCGGCATGACCTTCGCTTGGGGGGCCACCCCGATAATGCCAATCCCATTGTTCCCTTCCGCCGCGATGATCCCTGACACATGGGTCCCATGACCGTGGTCATCCATGGGGTCGTTGTCAGGGGGCTTCGCCGTCACGCACCCAAGCGCGTCCAATGCCGCGCAGGTGGTGAAATCCCAGCCTCTGACATCATCCACATAGCCGTTGCTATCGTCATCAATGCTGTTATTGGGGATTTCACCGGGGTTCGTCCAAACATTCCCTTGGATATCTGGATGGTTGTAGTCAAGGCCAGTGTCCGAGACAGCCACCACGATCTCTGGACTACCCTGAGTGATTTTCCAAGCTTCCTCCATATGGATGCGCTTAAGTCCCCACAGATCTTCGTAGCTCTGTCCCCAGGCCCCCGTTGACCAGGTTCCATTCTGATCGGGGTCGACATAGGTATCGTTGGGGAGGGTCTGGAGTGTAGCGACGTAGTTGGGCTCACAGTACTCGACAGCGGGGTCTTTCTTGTAGGCTTCACAGATCGCTAGGGGATTCGCCTGGGGGTCTTTCAACTCGAGCTTGTAGACATCTGTCAGACGAGGCACCTCAACTCCTAGAGGCACGCGTTTGGCCCGCTTCGGAAAGCGGGCTTGAGTCTCACGGGCAAGCTGCGTGGTGGACTTGTGGCTTGTCAGCTGCTGGACCTTTAGCGCCTGGAAGACCGGGCTCATGCGCACGACCCCGTACTGCTGGTTGAGCATGCTGATCGAACCAACGCCGGTCTGAGTGGGGCGCAGTTGAAGCGTCTTGGCATCAAGTGTCCGATCGAAGACGGACCCGGCTAGTGACTTAACCTTCACCAGGATCTGGCCTGGCGCATAGGCGGGGAGCTTCTCCTTGCCTTGGGGGATGAGACCGTTGGATCCAGGGGGCTGTCTCTTGTCAGGGGGAAACAGCGGCGAAGGTGGACGCTTGCGATTTGAGGAGCTGATTCTTTGCAATACCTCCACCGGTTGTGGGGGACGGGCCGCTTTCACTACTCCTGCCGTCTCCTGGACTGCGTTTTCCTGGGATGCCTTCTCTGCGGCGGCTTCCTGCTTCTTCACTTTCTCCTTCGCGGCTTTCTCGGCCGCGGCTGTTTGGGCCGCGTCCTCTCGGGCAGCAGCGGCTTTGCGAGCGATCTCTTCTCGTTCCCGCGCCGCCTGCGCTGCCGCCGCTTTCTTCGCCGCCTCTTCACGAGCTGCGGCTTCTTGGCGAGCCGCCTCTGCCCGTGCAGTGGCTTCCCTGGCGGCTTGTGCGGTTTTCTCCTGTTCAGCTTTTCGGGTGACTTCTTCACGCGCCGCAGCCTCTTTGCGAGTGGCTTCTTTTCGAGCAGCCTCTTCACGCGCGGCGGCCACGTCCCGTTCCCGCTTCGCTACGGCCTCTTGCGCCGCTTTTTCCTGTGCGGCTTTTTCTGCTGCGGCCTTTCTCGCGGCTTCCTCGCGTGCGGCGGTTTCTCTGCGCGCGGCTTCTTCACGGGCGGCTGCCGCTTGCCGGTCTCGCTCGGCTTGCGCTGCGCGTTCTCGGGCAGCCGCTTCTTGCGCAGCCTTCTCCGCTGCGGCTTTCCACGCGGCCTCTTCACGTTCCCGAGCCGCAGCAGCTTCACGGACTTTCTGCGCGGCGATTTCTTGAGCGAATTTCTCTGCCGCGGCTTTTCTCGCGGCCGCTTCCCGGACCGCGGCCTCCCTCGCGGCTTGGGCTGCTTGCTCGGCAGCTCTCCGCGCCGCTTCTTCACGGGCTTTCTGAGCAGCCGCTTCCTGGGTCGCTCTCGCTCGGGCGGTTTCCTGTGGAGTTGGCTGGGGCTTCTGCGCGGTGGCTTTCTTGGGTTTCTGGGCGGCGAAGGATTGGGTGGGGTCAAGGATCAGGGGAAACGTGATGCAGATGCTGACAAGTGTCCTGCGTAGGGTGGACGATTTCATGCGCCTGCCGGAGGGTGTGCCGTACACTTGCACGTGAGAGTCCGCTTGATCGGTGACATCGTTGCTACACGGCTTCTCCTGCTCCTGGACCATCCCAAAAACAATGCCGGGTTGCCAAATATTTACTTCGGCAACCCGGCTATCCTGGAAGTCAACTGTTTCAACCTTCGGCAACCCGGCGTTCCTGTGCCTTCCAGGACCCGTGGCTTTGCGTCCCCACCTTACGATGCCCCGCCAATTGGCGGGGTCCGCCGTTGGTGCTGGCGGAGGTTTGCCTTTATCGGGTTTAGTACTGCTAACTTATCAGTTTCAAGTTAACCTGATCTTGGAAGAGTTGTCAAGGGGTGCTGGTCCAAGTAGGGGGAACGCCGGTCGGTTAGCTAGCCTTGCGAGCGAAGGAACCGCGTTTGGCGAGCGTCTCTTTCACCGTCTGGCCGATGGCGGCGGGGCTGTCGATGACCGTGACGCCGGCGGCTTTGAGCACCGCGATTTTCTCAAGGGCGGTGCCGTGGCCCCCGGCAATGATGGCGCCGGCGTGGCCCATGCGCTTTTCTTTTGGAGCCAGACGTCCGGCGACAAACGCAAAGACGGGCTTCGTCATGTGGGCGCGGATGAAGGCAGCCGCTTCCTCTTCTTCGGTCCCCCCGATTTCTCCGATGAGGACGACGGCCTCCGTTTCTGAATCATCCTGAAAGAGTTTCAAAAGATCCGCGAAGCTTGTGCCTAACACCGAGTCACCACCGATCCCGATGCAGGTGGATTGTCCCAAGCCCGCTTGTGTGAGCTGATAGACCGCATCGTAGGTCAGCGTGCCGCTTCGCGAGATGACCCCGATCGATCCTCGTCGGTGAATGTAGCCTGGCATGATTCCCAGCTTGCACGCATCCGGGGTGATGACGCCAGGGCAGTTGGGTCCGATGAGCCGGATCGCTGTGCCAGCAAGTTTGTGGCGAACCCGCACATCATAGCGTCGGCCACCTCGGGTGTATTTAGCGACCCGCTCGCCCCCAATGAGCGCGTTGATCGTGCGACCGACTGTCTCAATGGCAACACCCCGCTCCCTAGCGCGTTGCCGGTCTGGACGCACCCGAACCTCGGGAATCCCCACGGGATAGTCGCTGTGCACATCAACCATCAAGCCACTTTGGGCCATCCACTGGCGCATGGTTTCTGAAAACGTCGCCAACTGCTCCCAGTCGGAGCCACGGATCGAGCATTCGATGGGAAATCCCCGCTGGGCAGAGAATCCGCTCAGGCTCAGATCCTGGATGTAGGCTTTGACATCCGGGATGGCGTTCAGGGCTTTGCGGAATAAGACCATCAGCTCCCGCTGGGAAAGCGGATGCGTGTCGGGTGGCACAACCGGACGCTGTCGAGGGGCTTTGAGGGTAATAAAGAGAATGCCCGTGCTGACTTCCCCACCCCCAAACCCTCCGATGGCCCCAAAGTAGCGCACAACCTCGGGACGACTCATGGCAAATGCTTCAGCCTGCTTGAACCGCGCGTTGGTAAACTCGATGGAGGACCCAACAGGTGTCTCGATTCGGCACAGGAACATACGTTGATCCTGCGCGGGGACATCCGGGGGCTTGCTGGATGATGCGAAAGAAAATCAACGGAACGGCGTTCACCAACGATTTAAGACGAGTCCGAGCAGAAAGACCTGCGGCAGGGTCAGGGTGACCATCCACAGCGCGGTGCGCTTGCCCATATTGGTCCAGATAAGCCCAAGCTCAGTGACATCGGTCACGACACCCCCCATGAGAAGTGCGAAGCTGTTCCCTAAAGCACCGGTTTGCTTGAAGAGCTCAAAGGCCAGCGGAGCGCTTCCCTCCGAGCAAATTTCTATCACCGTGGCGACAGCCATGGTCAGCAGGAGCCCCAGCATTGTCGGACCAAAGTAGCGGGTGAACGTGGCATGAGGCACAAACACCCCGATGAGGCTTGCCAGGAAGAAGCCGATCACCAGCCACCAGATCACCATATCCGCAAGGCTCAAGGCGCCTCGACCAACCCCCGCGAGATCCTGCATGAGTTGGGCGATCGTGGGCTGGTACGTTGAAGCCCTCCGGCTGAGGTCTTGTCGGATCGAAAAAGATGGGTCGACCGCGATCGTGTTTGGGTTTGGCTCGATGAACCCACGGCTGGCCAAACGCAAGAAGAGAAGCCCCGTGACCGAGGCAATGCCAAGCGCGGCCAGTACAATCACCAGGCCCTTCAGCCCGAACAGGCTGATCATCATGAGGCTCAACGAGAGGCTCGCCCAAGGGCTGGCCAGCAAGAAGCTGATCACCGCAGCCGGTGAAGCGCCTTTTTTGTGCAGCTCCATCGACAGGGCTAAACACCCGTGGCTGCAGCCGCTGAACAAAAACCCCAGTCCGACCGCAAGCACTACCGTTTGCGGACGTGACGAACTGAGCCATTTGGAGATATACGCCTTTGGCACAAACCGGTCAATCACCCCGCCGAGTACAAGACCCAAACCAATCGCCCACCATGTGAGCCCAAGATAGCCCGCGAAGGAGCGGGTGACGGGCTGAAGCGGCGCCCACACCACGCCCGCCACCAACACCGGCACCACGAGTCGAAGGACCCACTGTCTCGGCTGCGCGTACCACCGTTGCTGGGGTAGCCCTAGCGCACAATGCGGACACGATGCCTGGGAGAGCGACTGTTCATGATGAGGGGTGTGGGACGTTGTAACGTCGTGATTCATCGTGGTGCGTTCTGGCGCTTGATGGACCAGCGCTGCGCCAGGATGAGCCCGAGGATCAGGAAGATCGCCACGAGGATCTTCCAGCTGTTGCGCACATCGGTCAGCGAATAGCCGAGATACACGTAGGCAAAACTCCCAGGAAGGATCCCGACGAGCGTACCAAGCGCATAGGCCGAAAACCGCACTTGAGAAAACCCAAAGCCGTAGTTTTGCATGTCAAACGGGACATTCGGAATGAGGCGAACCAACAAGACGGCCTTGAGGCCATGTTGGCCGACCTGCTGATCCAACCGGGCCAGCCGCCCTTTGATGAGCTTCTCGACCGCCTCACGCCCCAGGAGCCTGGCCACGAGAAATTGTCCGCAGGCTCGCGCCGTGGCTCCGGCAACCGCCGCCACCATCCCCCAGATGGGGCCAAACGCCAGCCCCGCCGCGGCCGTCATGATACTGGCCGGCAGCGGCACAAGCGGCTGCGCGTAGGCTCCGAGATACACGAGCGGGGCCAACGTCCCAAACGACAGGACGAACGCCCGTACACGGTTTGGGGTGATTTGGGTGACATCAATCCCGATCGCCTTGAGCCCCAACACGACACCCACCAGGAACAGCGCCAAAATCCCAAACTTGACCCATGTGGAGCGGTTCAGGTGTTCCTCCAAGCTTGTTCGTGTGTCGCTTCCATATGGCCTGAGGCCCTATGATACCAAGAACTGCTTGGAATCGCATCGCCATTGCACGAAAACAAGAACGAGGATAGGGAGGAACTATCCTCGTTCTTGCCACAGCGACCGATGTTCTCACAACTTAGAAAGTTCGCCCTGCTGGATTTTCTCAACCAATGTGTTCCACGCCTCCTTGGTCAGGCGCACGAGGTTGCCTTCCTCCCCGATACGTACTTCATCCTGAGCGATATCGAGCACGATCTCAGGACATGCCCCACAATCCGGACACAGCGACACGCGCACTGGTTCTTTCATCGTCCGACACCTCCCTTCTGGTTCACCGCCAGCACTTCTTGAACCACCTTCGCCACGTTGCCCAAACAGCATGATCCTTGGGGATTGGTCACCTCGCAGTAACAGTTGCCAGCTTTCACCTGGGCTTTGATCTGATCGATGGTTGTGCTTTTACCCGTTGTCTTGATTTCAGCCTGGATCTTCTGTGGTGTCCAGCCGAAGCAGTAGCAGACCGGAGCCGTCGGATCATCCGGCTTCTTCAGTCCCACGGACACCGACAGGTCCGCCGTGCGGAACAGCGCGTGGGTGTTTTTAAAGTACACGACCTCGCAGGTTGGCGTCCGACAGAAGCCGATTTCATCCTGCCGGGGAATGTGTGGTCGTCTCTCCGGCTTGAGGAGCGCCCCAAGCGTCAACCGGCCGACCCTGGTGCCGAGCTGTCCGCACGCAGGGCACCTGGTCGGTAACGGGTCCGTTGGTGGGTGAAACTCACAACACCGCTCGGCGGCATTCATGACTCACGCCATGAACGTCTGGCCGCTGTCAACGTCGCGAATCCGGACGATCACTTGGTTGGGGGCAACGGGCATTGCCCACAGCACTTGCCCCCGTTCATCTCGCAGGCCTTGGCATACACGCCGTAGCCGACCACTCCTCCGAGTACGAGGCTGGCCAACGCGATAGCGAGCAGTCTCTTCATCGCTCCCCACCTCCTTTCCTTGGTTGCCTGCACCGTTTCCAGATCATGTCGTGCGTTTATCGCTCAAGCCATTGTCGCAAGGGCAGCGCCAAATAGGTCATGAAGAACCCGAACCCGTAGAGGGCCACGCAGACCCAGAGGAGAATCTTATTCCACTGCTTGGCGGCTTCACAGGCTTTGCCCCCACCCACCATGCAGGCCACCTTGCCTTGCGGCCGGTAGACCAGTACGACGTTCACAGCGAGCAAGAGCCCTGCGACGATAAAGAACCACCCCTCATGGCGTGAGACCCACACCAGCCACGGCAAGGCTGAGACCAGGGAAGCCACTACCGCCCCAGCACCAAGGGCAACAAGCACTGACGGCAGCGCGCAGCAGATCAGCGTGCTGAACGACCCAAACAGCGAAAGGAAACTGGCGAGCTGCTGGCGCATCAGAAGACAATCCCGAGGCCGACGTTGACCTCTGGCCCGAAGGAGACCTGAGTGCCGTTGACGTTCTCGTAGACCGGCACCTTGAACTCGGCACGGGCCATGAGGTTGTGCCGATAGAAGACCAAGACGGGTCCGGTCGAGATGCGGGTGCCTCCCGTGGTGCCCGCCGTGTCCAGCCCCTGATCCTTGTGTCGGGCGGAGACATCCAGCATGACAAACACCCCGGTATTCGTCAGGTTGTTGTGATAGGGATGCAGGCCAAGGTTCGCATCCAGTCCCACCTCATCGCCCTCTGCGATGCTGTTCTTGCCCCGAGTGTTGACCCAGTAAAACAAGTCATAGTACTGGTACAAGCCCGCCGCCTCCCGGCTGTGCGAGAAGCTGAAGTTGAAATCCGTGCTGCCATCGCCCACAGGGAAGTCTGCGCTGGTGCTACCGGTGGGCACACGGATACTAGGCGTAAACGCCGCGTTCCAGCTCGAACTCTCCAGGTTCCTGTAGTACTTGAGCGGCATGCCCAGGATCAGATCGCCCCAGCCGCTGTCGGCTTGCCGGATCGGTACTCCGTTACGGACCACGACGCGGCTCTGGTCCACCCACGGCAGCTTGAACGAGAAGCGTAGCTCGCGCTTCAACGTGTAGATACCCTCGATCCAAGTGGTATCGACTCGCCGCCTCCGGCCAAAGGGGTTATCCACCTTGGAATCACCATCCTTCAGGGTATCCGAGGAGCGCCATTCGTGCCGGACCTGAACGCCGTAGCCGCCTTCCCAGCGTGGGGCCATGTCCATCACCGGTTGATGGGCCCAGACCATCAGATTGATGTTCGTCACGCTCAGGCCAAGCACCAGAGCACGCACCGCAGCCTGATTCACCCGTGACTTCATGAGCTGGCTTCCAACTTGTCAACCACCACCTCGACCGGCTGCCCCTCAGGCAACGCCGGGATCTGGCTCGTATCCAGATGCGCCTGAAGGTCCACAGCTTGTTGGTCGGACAATGGCTTGAGCTCCGACCCGCTCAACGCAAAGAGTTGTCCAGTCTCGGTTGCGCGTAACACGTAGCGGTCGCCCTGCTTGGTCACCCGCCCAGCCAAGCGGAGGTAGACTCTCACCGGGTCATAGCCCCCCTTCTTGATGGCCTGGTAGATGCCCTTCAGGTCAAGCGGTTGGTGCGGGTCCAGGGCCAGGGTGATGCGGTTGGCATGGATGTCCATCAATACCCCATCACCGAATTGAGCTTTGTCCAAAAACTTGAGCTGGGACAGGTTCTTCTCCGTGCCGTAGGCGCAGAAGGAACAGACCACGCCCTTCACTTGGACGATCACCTGGCCAGGCGGGACGATGAGCTGCTGAGGGATCTCCTCGGCATGCACCGCCGTGGCTGCCCCTACAGCTATCAGCACCAAAAGGCGTATCCAGTTCATCTGCGACCCCTTTGCTCTGCTGAAGGAGCGGCCATGTTCCTCCTGATCGCGACTGGCGTTGAATCGTTGGACAGATGGCCTTGCCTCTCGGCTTGAAGTTGGGCGGGCAGCCCCGCTGAATAGCGGCTTTGACCCGACGCTCAATGAGGCGCAGGTCCCGAATCTTCTGCTGCAGTTCATCGAGACGTTTCTTTAGCACATCTTGAACGTGTCCGCAGGGGCAGCGGCCCCGATCAGCCAGGTCGAGGGTTTCTTTGATCTCCGTCAGCCGCAGTCCCAGCGACTGGGCTTTCTTGATGAAGTGCAGCCGATCGATCACATCCTCCGTGTAAAGCCGATAGCCCGACTCGGCCCGGCGGGCTTTGGGAAGAAGCCTCACCGCTTCATAAAACCGAATGGTTTTAATCGGCAAACCGGATTTCTTTGCCACCACCCCAATGAACCAGGCCTCTTGTGACATCGCTGACCTCTTTGGCACTCCTAGTATAGACTCTCCAGTTCACTGGAGAGTCAAGAAAAAACGATGACATGTACGAGGTGCTTGTCTTTTGGCCAACCCTTGTGCTAGAGTGGGCCAAAAACAAGGAGGTGGGCATGAAGGGGCGGCACACCGTAGTCATTGGGCTACTTGTGGGACTTAGCCTTGTATCGTTCACGCCGACGGCCAGCGCCCAGATGGAAGCCGGCAAGGCGTTTAATAAATTGACCCGCGGGTTTGTCAACGTCGTGACGGGCTGGGTGGAAGTGCCCAAGCGAGTCTATGAAACCTCCCAAATCTCCGGGGCCATGGCCGGCTTCACCTGGGGAATCCTGCGGGGTCTTGGACATGGGTTTGTGCGAACCGCAGCCGGTTTCTACGAGTTGTTCACCTTTCCCTTCCCTGCGCCTCCCGACTACGAATCAGTCATTCAACCGGAATATGTGTTTCTGAACGACCTCCCTTCCAAATAACAGAAGATGAAAAATCCCTTGCGTGACGTCAGGGGCTCCGTTACACTAACCCCAAGCCAAGAAAGGAGGTGCAACGATGGATTGGAACGCCATTGTGGTGCAGCCAATCCAGTCGTTCTTCAGCCAGATCTTGGGGTTTCTGCCCAGCGTGCTGGGTGCCTTACTGATCTTGCTGATTGGCTGGTTTGTGGCGAAGGCGATTGAACGTGTGGTAGTACAGATCCTGAAGACCATTCAGTTGGACAAAGTGGCCGAGAAAATCCAACTGGCCGGAGTGCTCACCAAGGGCGGCATCAAGCGCAAACTGTCCGAGCTCATCGGTGTCCTCATCTACTGGGTGATTATGCTCGCAGTCTTGATTGCAGCCCTCAACGCGCTCCAGTTAACCGTCGCAGCGCAGTTGATCGAGCAGGTGGTGACCTTCCTGCCGAACGTGATCGCGGCGATCTTCATTTTAATCGTCGGAGTCTTCGCAGCGGTGTTCCTCGCGACGACTGTTCGCACGGCTGCCAGCAACGCGGGGCTCGGTCAGGCCCAGTCGCTGGGGCAACTCGTGCAGGCCATTGTGGTCATCTTCGCGGGGGTTGCCGCCCTGCAACAGCTCCAGATCCAGTTCGTCGGGGAAGTCTTCCTGATCATTTTGGCAGCGGTGAGTCTTGGGTTTGCGCTGGCCTTTGGTCTGGGATGCAAGGATCTGGTGGGTCGTTGGGTCGGCGATCTCGTCGATCAGCTCTCAGCGCGAAAACGCTAAGACGGTTCGTTCTGTCTTTAGCAGCCCGACTACTCCTGAGCACTATCATAGGAGGGGTCGGGCTGTTGGTTTGTCACACGGCGCAAGCCCTTGACCTCGATCAGCTCAACCCGCAGGACGTCGAGCGGCTACAGGCGACCCTCCAGCATCTGGAGTCCCTGATCACATCAAAAAAACAGGACGGCACAGCGAACATCCTCACATGGGAGGAGTTCTATGCTCCCCTGTCGCAGGATGAACGGGCGTTCTTGGATGCGTTCCGAGCCGTGAAGGCGGAGGCGCTTGGCGCGACAAGTCATTATTTCGGAGAGCGCTCGGGTTCCCTGGATCTGGTTGCGGTCGGTCCTCAGACCATTCTGAAAAACGGGACCCCAAGCCCGCTCAATCCCCAATACCTCCCCCGGGGCGTGTCTGAAGCGTACCAAGCCATGATGGCGGCCATGGAGCAGGACCTCGGAAAGCGTCTGTTGGTTGAGTCGGGCTATCGCTCACCCGCCTACCAGCTTTACCTCTTTCTGTTCTTTCTACCCAAGCACAACTCCTCTATCCGTGAGACCAACCGTCATGTCGCCCTGCCGGGGTATAGCGAGCACGGATCCCCCCTGCGGCAAGCCATTGATTTCATCAACCAAGAGGGGATCAACGGCGAGGATCACCCGGAGGAGTTTGAAGCGCTCCCGGAATACCGTTGGTTGCTCCAACATGCCGCATCATTCGGGTTTTACCTGTCGTATCCCCGCGATAACCCTCAAGGAACCGCGTTTGAGCCCTGGCACTGGCACTATGAGGGGGGAAGGGGCGAGAGACAAGGGGCAAGGGATTTCAACAACCCTCGCCCCGTGCCTCCCCGGCCCGCCTCGAACGATCGCCGGGGCGGGCCCGCCCCACGCCCCTAACCCGATGACCAAACCAACATTTATTCAGTCGCTCGGACTGCTCGACTCCACGTTGCTGGTGATTGGCTGTATTGTCGGCGTTGGGATCTTCCGGACAGCCAGCACGATCGCCTCGCACCTCCACGCCCCGTTGCTGATTCTCGGGTTATGGGCCCTCGGGGGACTACTCTCCCTGTGCGGCGCCCTGTGCTATGCGGAACTCGCCGCGATGTTTCCCAAAAGTGGGGGCGACTACGTCTATCTCACCAAGACCTATGGGCGATTTTGGGGCTTCCTATTTGGCTGGACGAAGCTGCTGGTAGAACGAACTGGCACGATTGCAATCCTGGGATTTGTATGTGCAGAGTACCTCGGCGGCGTGCTGGGATACGGGTCCCACACCACCCGATGGGTGGCATCCGCTGCGGTGGCCTTCTTAACCCTCATCAACGTGCTGGGGATTCGATGGGGCAAATACGTCCAGAATACCTTCACCATCTTGAAAATTGCCGCGCTCTGTGCCATTGTCACCGTGGGTCTTGCCGCCCAGCACGGCCATGAACCGCTGACGGCGTTTCCTGCTGCACTCAACGTCCCGGTGTGGCAATCCTTCGGGGTCGCCCTGGTCTTTGTCCTGTGGACCTATGGAGGCTGGACCGAAGCGACCTATGTGGCCGATGAGGTCAGAAACCCGACGCGCAACGTCCCACTTGCGGTTGTCGGAGGGGTAGTGATCACCACCGTCCTCTACGTGGCCGTCAACGCGATCTATCTGCGCTATGTCCCCATTCAGGAGATGCCTCACACTCCACTGGTGGCTTCGGCGATGATGCGAACGGCCATCGGGCAGGCGGGAGCCATCTTCATTGGCTGGATGGTAGCGTGCTCCGCCTTTGGGGCGCTGAACGGCTACATCCTGACCGGAGCCAGAATCCTCTATGCCATTGGGCAGGATCATCCCGTGTTCGCGAAGCTTGGTGCCGTGAGCCCTCGGTTCCACACACCCGTCGGAGCGCTGTGGCTCAATGCGGGACTGGCCATCTCGCTCATCTTCACGAAAACCTTTGAGCAGATCATGACGTATTCTACCGTCGTCATGTCGGTCTTCTTCACGATGGCGGTCTTTGGGGTCATGGTCCTTCGACGCACCCAGCCCCATCTGGCTCGTCCCTACAAGGCATGGGGGTATCCGTTCACCCCCCTGATCTATGGGCTGGTGATGATCGGATTTCTTGGGGACGTCTGTCTGAAACAGCCCGCAGAGTCGATCTTTGGCTTCGGGTTTCTCGCCATGGGGCTCCCGTTTTATTGGTTCTCGAGGACCGTCAAGAGCGTATGAGGACGCCTCACCCGGTCCTGTTGATCCACGGCGGTGCAGGAAACCGCTCCACCCCTCAGCGCCTGGCACAGGTTCGCCGAAATCTGCGGGCCATCTGTCTGGAAGCCTACGAATATCTCCAGACCCATTCCGCCCTGGAAAGCGTGGCCTTTGCCGTGCGCCGGCTGGAGGACGATCCGCTCTTCAATGCAGGGACCGGTTCATCCTTGCAACGGGATGGCCGCGTGCGGATGAGCGCATCGATCATGGATGGCTGCGCCAGGCGGTTTGCGTCCGTCTTGAATATTGAGCAGGTCAAAAACCCTATCCTCGTTGCCAAGACGCTGCTTCGCGAACGAGATCGCTCGCTGGCTGGTCCCTGGGCGACTCAGTTCGCCAAGGCGCTTGGGTTTCCTACACCGACTCGGTTGCGCCAGTGGCAGCAGCAACGGCAACAAGATCATGGAACCGTGGGGGCCGTGGCGCTGGATGGCGCAGGCCGATTGGCTGCTGCGACGTCAACGGGCGGGAAGGGGTTCGAGCAGCCGGGGCGGGTGAGTGATAGCGGACTGCCGGTGGGTAACTATGCTGATGAGTATGCCGCAATCTCCTGTACGGGAATCGGGGAGGACATCGTGGAGGAGGGCTTGGCGGTTCGCTTAGCACACGAGGTACGCCACGGGACCACGGTCACACGGGCGTTTTTCAGTGTCTTCCAGGGATGTCGGGCCGCTCGTCGTCGAGCTGGCGCCATCGGGCTCGACTGCCATGGACAGTGGGCCTGGTCGACAACGCTTCCGATCCTCTGCGCGATGGGGGCACGGGCGGGCCGACTCGAGGGTAGTTTTTAGAGAGGACCGCCGCGCTGATGAGTCTCTTTCTGATTGCGCTGATCGCCTGTGGGCTGTTTGTGGCTGGCTACCTCCTCTATGGACGGTTGCTCGCGCGGTGGTTTGGGCTGTCGCCCACTCAGATCACCCCAGCCTGCGCGATGAGCGACGGGGTCGACTACGTCCCCGCCAAGGCCCAATTGTTACTCGGACAGCATTTCTCGGCCATTGCGGCCGCTGGGCCGATTGTCGGACCGATCCTGGCTGGGCTGTGGTTTGGCTGGCTACCGGCCTTAGTGTGGATTGTCTTTGGAGCCATCTTCTGCGGGGCCGTGCATGATTTCTCAAGCCTCGTGAGCTCGGTCCGTCACCAGGCCCATTCGATTGTTGAAATCGTGCGCGAACATCTGGGGCCTCGCGCGCATATGCTCTTCCTGGGGTTTGTGTGGCTTTCGTTGATCTATGTGATCATTGCGTTTACCGACCTCACGAGCGCCTCGTTCATTGAACCGACCTATGGCGGCGGGGTGGCCAGCTCGTCGTTCTTGTACCTGCTGGCCGCGGTGGCCATGGGGCTGTGCCTCTACAAACTGCGCATGCCCCTGCGGCTGGCAACCGGTTTGTTTGTTCCGCTCATGGGCTTGATCATCTGGTTTGGCCAATCCGCTCCCTTGAACCTGCCAGCCATCGGGTCGTTCCGTCCACAGTTGATCTGGAACGGCGTGATCTTAGGCTACTGCCTGATCGCATCCATTATCCCGATGTGGCTCCTGCTCCAGCCGCGAGGCTACTTGGGCGGATTCTTCCTCTACATCGCGTTGATCATCGGGGTGATCGGGCTGTTTCTCGGGGGAGACCGTGTCCAATACCCCGCCTTCTTGGGTTGGACCAGTCAACGAGGTCTGCCGTTGTTTCCGATGCTGTTTGTGACCGTTGCGTGCGGGGCCTGTTCAGGTTTCCATGGAATCGTCAGCTCTGGCACCACCTCCAAGCAGATTAGCCGTGAGCCGGACTGCCGCCTCGTGGGCTACGGAGGGATGCTCCTGGAAGGGCTCGTTGCGGTGATCGCGCTGGCCACGGTCATGGTCCTGGCGCCTCATGACCCCACCACCCAGCAATCCCCGGACCGTATCTACGCCAATGGCCTGAGCCATTTTGTGGAGCGCTTTGGTGTCAACCCGGAGTTCGCCCGCTCCTTCGCGCTCCTGGCGTTTACCACGTTCATCTATGACACGTTGGACGTGGCGACACGTCTTGGGCGATATGTCTTTCAAGAACTCACAGGCTGGCAGGGTGCGTGGGGGCGGATCGGGGCGACACTCGGCACGCTGGCTTTGCCGGCGGTGTGCGTGAGCCTGACGACCCGGGATGCCGCTGGCCATGTGATCCCCGCCTGGAAAATGTTCTGGATGATTTTCGGGACATCGAATCAACTCTTGGCGGCCTTAACGCTTCTGACCATCACGGTGTGGTTGAAGCGAAGTGGAAAGCCCTGGGGGGTCAGCGCCGTCCCAACCGTCTTTCTGCTGACGATGACCGTCTGGTCCTTGGTCTTGATGGCTCGGCCGTGGATTCTCAAGCTTGCCCAGGGGCAGTGGGTCATCGACTGGATCGCATTGATCGCCTTGGTGCTCCTGGGGCTGGCAAGCTTAGTGGTGGTGGAAGGGGTCAAAACGCTCGTGCAGCTGACCCGTACCCGCCTGCCGTCTTCGGCCGCGTCCTAAAGTCCATTTCAAAACGTTCGATGTCGCTGATGATCGCTGATATCCACGCTGATTC
>CAYJTP010000027.1:17527-21461 GCA_964373175.1 uncultured Planctomycetales bacterium | reverse complement strand
CCTGTAGCTCGGATGGGACCACCTGTAGCGTCGCGACTGAGTGCTGTGGGGGCTACTGCAATGGCGGCCTGTGCGCCAGCAGCCCCCCGCCACCTCCAAGCTGTTTAACCTACGGCGTGAGTTGTGCCGCAAACCCTGGAGGATGCTGTTCGGGACTGGCATGCCGCACTGACCAAGGGGATGTCTGCGGCTGTTTAGTAGGTCAATGCTTGACTAATGCGGATTGTGCTGTCGGTGAGACCTGTGGGGGGTTCCCAAATCCGTTTCGTGATGGGTGTGAGTATGACTGCAATTAATGCCAGCAATGCCTGAGCAGGAAGAAACGGGAGGCGTCCCAACGATGCCAGCCGACGACGTGAGGCGATCCGATGTGGAACGCCTCTGAATATCTGAACACCAGACATCGTGGGCAGTTTGCCCTGGAGCATGCCCTGTTCGTGACCGTCGTGGCGGCGGCCTTGATCATCCTGGGGGTGTACGTGCGACGCTCGATTAACGCCAATCTCAAGACCCTTGAAGAAGACATCAATGTGGCGACAGCCCCTAGGCCAACGCTGGATTGTAGCGAGTACGGTGGGACGCTTGGACGCGATGGGGTGACGTTCTTCTGTTGGATTCCAGGAAACGCCTGCCCTGAGAACTGGAGTCCCTACGCCAACTGGAGTACGACGGAGGCGACGACGTGTACGTATCGAGGTAGTTATAGTGGTTGCGAGGCGCGCTCGTGTACGACTAGCTCGCACACCCGGCAGAACCGTGGCAGGGAGACATGTCACGTGACTTATTGTGTTTGTGCCGGTAGTGACTGTTGTGCCTGTACGGCGACGCGTACCTGTAGGGCGAACATTCTGGAGATCGGATGCATCAGCTGACGGGAAACGGGTACGCGGTACCTGGTACCGTGAGGGGGGCGTCCACCTGAAAAGGACCGGGGGAAATGGAAGGCGTTCCACATATGCCAGCCCGCGACGCGTGAGGCGATCCTCTGTGGAACGCCTCTGCTCTGTCCACGCGCGTGATGGTTGAAGCCATTGCGTGGCGGTACGCCACCCTCATTGGCCTCGCCTCAACGTTCTACCTCTTCTACAACCTCCATCCCTATTACCAAACCGACCAGTTTGCCTTTGCGCGAGTCGTCTCCACCTACGTCTATTTCGCGTACCTGATCGTCGGGCTTCCCCTCTATGCGATCCCGCTGATACGAAACCCGCGCAGTCGATTTGCCTATCGCTCAAAGACCCTCATCTACATGGTCCTGGTCAGGCGCCTGGGTCGGGTCCTCTTCAGGATCAGGCCCCCGCGGTGGTTTTTAGGAAGCCTCCGATGCCGCGTCGCGTTGTTGAGCCTTATCGTGAAGGGCTACTACCTGCCGGTCATGATCATGTTTCTCGGCTCGCATCTTCAGGGCCTGGCTCATGCCCTCCACACCACCGTGATGGCACAAGATGCGCACAGCCTGTGGATGGATGGCTACTACGAGCTGATCTTTCACGCGTTGTTTGCGCTCGACACCAGCATCTTCACGGTAGGCTATGCGCTCGAATCCAACCGGCTTGGCAGCCGCATCAAGTCGGTTGAGCCGACCCTGTTTGGCTGGGCGGTGACACTGGCCTGCTACCCCCCGTTTCAGTCCGTGACCTCCCTCTTCCTGCCATCCCACCCCGCCGCCCACCCCTGGGTGACGAACCCAGCGCTCCTTGATGTCCTTCGGGTGATGCGGTTAGGGTTCTATGGGATCTTTGTGTGGGCCTCGGTGGCCTTGGGCTTTAAAGCCAGCAATCTCACCAACCGCGGGATTGTCCACTGGGGCCCGTATCGATGGTCAAGGCATCCAGCCTATGCCGCGAAGCTGTTGGCATTCTGGTGCGAGGAGCTACCCCATCTGACGGTCCAAGGGGCCCTCTCGTTAATCGGGTGGAATCTGATCTACGTGTTTCGCGCGCTCACTGAAGAGCGACACCTGTTGAAAGACCCTGACTATCACGCCTACTGCAAGCGCGTGCGGTGTCGGTTCATTCCCGGCCTGATGTAGTCGATAGTCCATCGTCGATAGTCCATAGAACATAGAAATGACCAAATCCCAATGACCAAATAATCACCAATAGACCAATACACCAATCACCAAACGGTTTGGTGATTCGGTCATTGGTGATTGGAGCTTATTTGGGATTTGCCCGCCCCGGCTCTGGTGAAAGGCGGGCCGGGGGGATTTGGTGCTTGGTGCTTCGCTATGGACTATGGTCTATGGACGATGGACTAAACCATGAGCCCAAGCAGAAACGAGCTGTCTACGCTCCTCAACGTCACGCGCAACATCGTGCTTGCCGACCGAGTGCAGATTGCCACTTCCTGGTGGGCTCGCCTCAAAGGTCTCCTGGGGAAAGCGCACTTGGAGCCAGGGGAGGCCCTCATCATCCCACGCTGCAACGCCATCCACACGATGGGGATGCGGTTTGCCATCGATGTCCTCTTCCTGAAGCAGGATCAGATCATCAAGATTGCGCCCCACACACGACCAGGACGGCTGGTCTTTGCCGTGGGCGCGGATTGCGTGATTGAGCTTCCGGCTGGGGCTGTCGCGAACAGTCACACCAAGCAGCAGGATGTGGTGCTGCAAGAGGCCTTGACAACAACTTGAAGGGTCAAGTACACTTGAGGTACCGGGCTAGTGGGACAGAGGCCTACGAGAAATCCGCCACAGAGCGTGGCGGATCCGCCAAGGATTTTTCAGCCGGAGGCTGATCAGCCTTTGGCTGAGGCGGAGGCAAACCCATCCCGCTTCGAGCGGGACCCCGCCGAGAGGCGGTGGCGGTAACGTGGGGGCGCAAAGCTTCGGGCCCCGCACTCATTTGCGTGCAAATTAGTGCGGGGGAGCCGAGCTGCCGAAAGGGAGTTCGGCTTTTTTTGTCCATCAAACTAAGTTGATATCAAATGAATAATTTTATGTTGTTAAAAAACAATGGTCTCAGATCATCATCTCAGAGGAAACGCGCTTCGTTACAGCATGGACAGATCGTTGTGGAGTATTTCCTGTTGTTTGCGTGCGTGGTACTGTTGACGGTGGTCGGCATGACGAGCTTTGACGATGACCTCAAGACGAACCTGCAAGGATTCTTCACCACGGCAGCCACGAAGATGGGGATGAGCGACGGTGGTTGCTTTCTCGCTGGGACACGGATTGCAACCGAGGAGGGCCTCGTGCCCATTGAGGAGATCAAGCCAGGCATGCGGGTGTGGTCACAGCGGTCCCATGGAGCACTCGGCCTGGCCCCAGTCGTCGAAACCTTCACCCGCCAGGTGGATGGCTACCTTCGCATCGACTTGGCTGATGACCGAGTGTTGCACGTCACCGCGGAACACCCCATCTGGGATGCCGGAGGGGGCAGGTATCGAACGGCAGGGACATTCCGGGTGGGTGAACGCCTGTGGCAACAAGCGTGGGTCGAAGAGACACGATCCCCGCTGCTTGCTCAGCGCCTGTTCGAACGGCTCGCTTCCTTCACGCACAGGCTGCAACCGTTTCAGTCTCACATCGCACTCCTCTTGGATGCCGATGATGCGCAAGCTCTGGAGCAAGAGGATGGGTCAGGAGTCATCCAGATCCGCGCGGTTGTGCCGATCTCGGGGTCTGTGCGGGTGTTCAACCTCACCGTCGGGGGAACCCACAACTACTTTGCGGAAGGCGTCTTGGTCCATAACAAGACCGTCCTCTCGAGCAGTGGCTCATCAAGCAGTTCGTCATCGAGCAGCAGTAGCAGCTCTTCCAGCAGCTCTTCGAGCAGTAGTAGTTCGTCATCGAGCAGCAGTAGCAGCGGGGGCGTGTCGTGCGGTGATAGTGTCTGTGATGCAGGGGCTGGCGAGACCTGCTCCGGCTGCCCTGGAGACTGCGGGACGTGTCCTGCGTCATGTGGCGATGGCGCCTGTGATGCCAGCA
>CAYJTP010000027.1:15990-17427 GCA_964373175.1 uncultured Planctomycetales bacterium | reverse complement strand
TCGGTGAGGATTGTTCCACCTGTCAGGCAGACTGTGGAATGTGCCCCCCACCCCACCAAGTGATCTGTGGCGATGGCGCCTGTGATGCCAGCATCGGTGAGGATTGTTCCACCTGTCAGGCAGACTGTGGAATGTGCCCCCCACCCCAAGCGATCTGTGGCGATGGGCGGTGTAACGGCACCGAGACCTGTTCGAGCTGCGCAACCGACTGCGGGGTCTGCCCGCCGGTGTGTGGCGATGGAAGTTGTAACGGCACGGAGATGTGTTCGGATTGTCCGGACGACTGCGGGACCTGTCCTGCGTCATGTGGCGACGGGACGTGTAATGGAACCGAGACGTGCTCAACCTGTCCTGATGATTGTGAGATCTGCCCGCCTCCACCTGCACGATGCGGGGATGGCGAATGTAACGGCAAGGAGAGCTGCTCGAGCTGTCCAGGTGACTGTGGACCCTGTGCACCGAGGTGTGGCGATAGAGCCTGTAACGGGACCGAAACCTGCTCAACCTGTTCGATTGACTGCGGGACCTGTCCACCCCCGCCACCCCCGCCTTGTGGTGGCTGTTTCCTCGCTGGCACCCAGATTGGCACGGACCAGGGCCCTGTGCCAATCGAACAGCTCCGCGTTGGCATGCAGGTCTGGTCACAAGGGACCGACGGTCAGGTGACGTTGGCCCCCATCACCGACGTGCTGCGCCGGCAGGTGGCAAGCTCCTTGCGCCTTGAGCTTGCCGATGGCCGCCTGATCCGGGTGACAGCAGAACATCCCTTCTGGGATGCAACTCAACAACGCTATCGACCGCTTGGGACGTTCCAAGCGGGTGAACCGCTTCTGGTGCGAGCGTTCACCACCGATGCCCCAAGGCAGCGGCATGACCTTGCCACGCGCTTGCTGAAGCGCTTGGCCCCGCTGGTTCGAGGAATCCTCCCCACTCCACCCGTCACGACCCTGCTTCAAGATAGCCCGACGACAGGGGATCTTCCTGGCAGTGCAGAATCGCTTGTGATTCAGGCTCTCGTGCCGCTCGACGGTTCGGTTGAGGTGTTCAACATCACCGTGGCAGGCACCCACACGTACTTTGCGGAAGGGGTCTTGGTGCATAACAAGGCCGTGTGTACAGAAGCCCAGTAGCAGGCAAGGAGGCGCGGCTCATGAAGACCATAAAGACCATGAAGACAAAGCCCGCCACGACCCCGCCATCGGGTACGACGAAGAGTCGGCGGCTGCGTCGGGCCACGAAAGCCCAGAGCACCCTGGAGTACCTGCTGGTCGTCATCGCCGTGCTGTTAGCCGTCATCAGGGGGGTCAATGATGTCCTGAACCCCAAGGTCACAAGCCAACTGAATGCTGTTGGAAACAGCATGGACAGAGCGGTCGGTCGGCTGAGCGCCTCCTGGGGGCTTGCATCATCTTCAGGCAGCTCATCAGGGAGTTCATC
>CAYJTP010000027.1:0-15890 GCA_964373175.1 uncultured Planctomycetales bacterium | reverse complement strand
GGCAGCTCATCAGGGAGTTCATCTTTTGGAACAGAGTAACCAGGTTCGATGAACAAGGAGAGAACACAGAGAGGAGGTGAGGAAGGATGAAGCGTGGCAGGTGGGCACGATGGCGGATGGCCAAAGCCCAGAGCACCCTGGAGTATCTGCTTGTCGTCATCGCCGTGCTGATAGCCATCATCGCGGCGGTCAATACCGTCATTAACCCCAGGGTCACAAACCAGCTGACTAGCGCTGGAAGTGCGATGGATACCGCCGCCAATCGGTTTAAGACCGCAACGGGACAATGAGCCAGAAACACAGCACCGATCCTAGAAGGAGGTGAAGTGAGGATGAAGCGTCTAGTCAGACGGGGCCAGAGCATCGCGGAGTACGCGATCCTGCTGGCGGTCGTCATTGGGGCGTTTGCCGCGATGCAGGTATTTAACCGGCGGCTCCTGCAAGCCCGCATCCGCGCCGCCGCCGATGCGCTCGTGACCGCCACGGGGAATACGGCCATCGGGGGCGGGGGCACGACGGTAACCCTTGGCAACTGGAGCCAGTACGAGCCCTACTACAGCGTCTCCTCAGCCGACGTCTACCAAGAGGCCGTGGAACAGGAGCACATGGGAGGCGGGAGCATCAAGAAGGAGAGGGTCTCCGACATCACGGCCCGGCTTGCCGGGGCCACCCAGTCGCAGCTGGGGGCGAATGGGCGGAATGCACGAGAGTCAAACTTTGGATGGGGGGATGGGCAGCAGGACTAACAGGCTTCCTTAGAGACCCCCCAACCATGCGAGCGAAGGAGGTGAAGGGAACATGACCAGGCGAGAGCGAGTCCGGCACCAGCACGGCCAAGGCGCCTTGGAATACGCGGTCCTCTTCATGGCAGTGATCCTGGTGATCGTCTTTGGCCAGGTGTATTTCAAACGGGCGCTTTCGGGCCGGTTCAAGGACACCTCAGACCAGATCGGGGAGCAGTTCACCACCGGGCGAAACTACATCACGCAGACCATCCAGCAGAGCTATCGGCGTGAGAAGTCTGGCGATGTGGATCTGGTCAACGGCGTCTACTCGGAATCCAAGGTGCTGCCGCGTGATAGGAATTTGGATGATGCTGTGCCAGATCTTCGTGGGGTGCTAGCCGCCGCAAACTATGCAAACGCCGAGGTGACGCGCCGAGACTTTGTAAAGGATGTCCTGCCAGGTGGTCAGGCACTCGGCAATCATGGCGTATTCGATTCCGGGGACTTGCGCAGCACGAACCTGTTCAGCGACTAGGCGTGAGGCACCTCATCAGGGTGGCGTGAGCTATCGGCACAGACTATTGAGGAGGTGAATTCAGGATGAAGCGTCTAGTCAGACGGGGCCAGAGCATCGCGGAGTACGCGATCCTGCTGGCGGTCGTCATTGGGGCGTTTGCCGCGATGCAGGTATTTAACCGGCGGCTCCTGCAAGCCCGCATCCGCGCCGCCGCCGATGCGCTCGTGACCGCCACGGGGAATACGGCCATCGGGGGCGGGGGCACGACGGTAACCCTTGGCAACTGGAGCCAGTACGAGCCCTACTACAGCGTCTCCTCAGCCGACGTCTACCAAGAGGCCGTGGAACAGGAGCACATGGGAGGCGGGAGCATCAAGAAGGAGAGGGTCTCCGACATCACGGCCCGGCTTGCCGGGGCCACCCAGTCGCAGCTGGGGGCGAATGGGCGGAATGCACGAGAGTCAAACTTTGGATGGGGGGATGGGCAGCAGGACTAACAGGCTTCCTTAGAGACCCCCCAACCATGCGAGCGAAGGAGGTGAAGGGAACATGACCAGGCGAGAGCGAGTCCGGCACCAGCACGGCCAAGGCGCCTTGGAATACGCGGTCCTCTTCATGGCAGTGATCCTGGTGATCGTCTTTGGCCAGGTGTATTTCAAACGGGCGCTTTCGGGCCGGTTCAAGGACACCTCAGACCAGATCGGGGAGCAGTTCACCACCGGGCGAAACTACACCACGCAGACCATCCAGCAGAGCTTTCGGCGTGAGCGGACTGCCCATGCCGATCTCGACCAGAGCAACGGGGTCTACTCGGAATCAAAGGTGTTGAAGGGTGACGCCTATACAGGTACAGGAGATTTCGATTCCTTCCTCGATGAGCTGGGGGCGAAGGGGGGCACCTATGGAAACGCCGAGGCGACAGTCCGAGATTTCGTGAATGCCACGGCGGGTGCGGGGAATGTCGGAATTCATAGCTACTTCGATTCCGGGGACTTGCGCAGTGCGAACCTGTTCAACGAGTAGTTTCGTGAGGATGCGCAGTGCAACTGGCCAGGCCTGCCCCCCCGCCGCGCAAGTTGAACGCTATCGAAGCGCGGCAGGCGGGCAGGCCCGCCTGCCCCTTGATTCTCGTGGCGGGCAGGGAACCTTAGAGTACCTCCTGGTCCTGCTGGCGATCCTGCTGGCGCTGGTGTATGGGGTCCGTCAAAGCGGCCCGATCCAGTCTGGCACCAACAGCATCCTGACAGGCGCCCAGGAGGTGATGGCCAATGCGGTGCGAGATGCGGCCAATCGGTTCAACAGCTTCTAGTGCTCCTTGCTTGGTACCTGGTACGCGGTACCTGGTACCGAAGCGGATTGGGGGGGGTGTGATTCCGAAAACCCATTTTGCAAAAGTCCAGTGAGGGGATTTGACATGAGGTCTCGCACCAACGGGCAGCATCTCATCGAGTACGCCTTGCTCTTTGCCGTTGTGGTCGGAGCCCTGGTGGCGATCCAGGTCTACGTCAAACGCACCTTGCAAGCCCGCTACCGGGCCGTCGTTGACGCAGCCGCAGTCGCTATCAGCGCTCCGACGCAATACGAACCCTACTATCGAAGCGAAACGTCCGCGGCCATGGAGGACACCCAGCAGACGCTGACCTCTGCGCCGGGTGGTCAACTGACGACCGCCACGCGCAGTCGCGTCGTGGGGGATGCCGGAGCCGTCAGCCGTGTGGGGGTGGATCTTGCAGCCGATGATGAGTGGGGAGACTAAGAACCCATTTCAACACCTCTCGAATTGCGGATTGTTGATTGCCGATTGCGGACGACCCAATGAGCTAATCCGCAGTCCGGAATCCGCAATCCACACATTCCAAGGGTTTGAACGGTTCTCTTCCAAGGCCCAGAGCACGATCGAGTACGCAGTCCTTGTGATGGTGGTCCTGGTGGTGATCGCCTCTGGCCTGCATCTGTATGCCAAGCGCGCCATCCAGGGACGGCTCAAGGCCACCACCGACACCGTCGGAGAGCAATTTTCTCCCCGGTACTCCAACTACACCTACACGACCACCTCCCACCAGTACCAGCAGCGCACCCTCGAGGCGAACGGCCAGTCCCTCACCACAGAGCGGCATCATGCCATCACCAGCACCAGTCCGTATGTCGATGATTTTTCAGGCAGGAAGTTGACGGATGAGCCGCTCTATGAATAAGTCCATAGACCGTAGACCCCAACGCTTCCCTCTATCGACTATCGACGATCGACTATGGACTCGTCGCACTCCGCGCGGGCAGGCCATCGCCGAATACGCCATTGTGTTCAGCCTGATCCTCGGGGCGCTGTTGGCGATGCAGACCTACGCCAAACGCGGCATCCAGGGAGTCATCAAAAACGCCGCCGATCAGGTTGGCGATCAGCTCAACGGCATCCGGTTTGACTCTGGCGACCGCCCGAGCCCCTCAGCCTTGGAGGAGGCGGGGGTCGATCCCTCGACCCTGGATGGCCAAACGCTCATCAGAGAATCGGCAGGCAGCACGGTGGCTGACAAAGACGTGCATCTAGAAACCCAACTCGGAGGAACGCGAATCACCAACACCTTGCAGGATACGACCACCACGACCGGCTCACTGCCATTACCGGCACCAGGAAGTGTGCATGAAGGCCATCTGCATGGTCCCGGCGCATCCTTTTATTCCGAAACCATTACACAGACCTATCCCTATCAATGAAGCGCCAAGCCGGACAGTCAACGCTTGAGTTTGCTGTGATGGTGATCGTCTTCATCGCGGCCCTCATCTCCATGGGAACCTATGTCAAGCGCGGGATTGCCGGCAGGCTCAAATCCGCTGCCGATTCGTTGGGAGAGCCGTACGATCCCCGCCACACCTCATCCAACACGAACCTGACCATTGCGGGCAACACGACCATCACCTCAGACCTCTTCTTGAGCCAGACGATCTATCTGCCTGGAGGCAACACCGTGCTGGCCGATGTCCTGGCGACGGAAGCCGTCATCAACCAAGACGAGACGGATCGGACAGGCAATGAAACCGTCGGCCCGCTGGGCAACCGGCTGTGGGACTACTGATCACCTCTATGCGGCATATCGAATTTTGGATTTTAGATTGGCGATTTTGGATTGATACAGTTGTGTTTATCAAGATGCTCAGGAGATGCGGATGAGGCTGCCCCTAACACCATTAATCCAAAATCTAAAATCGGCAATCCAAAATCCCCTTTTCAATGACGCTTAGGAGACGGCCATGAATGCCCATCCTGTTTCTCGAATCCAAAATCCAAAATCCCTGCCCGCCGTGGAGAACAAGTGGCAGGCGGGCAAAATCCAAAATGACCGCTCTCTTCGCTTAAGCCGAGGGCAGGCACTCCTTGAGCTGGCCATCTTTGGCGCGACGATCGTGATGCTGCTGGGGGTCATGCTCAACTATGGGCTCAACACCGACTTTACCCAATCATCGATGATGCAGACCTTCCGCAAGGCCCTGCAGGCTGCCGGGTTCACCGAGACCGGCTCAGTCCTCGTCATGCAGGATCGCCACATCCCAAGCCCCTCAGATCCCTTTGGGAAGGGGACCATGCTGCCCATCGCCATGTCTGACTCCGTGACCCGCAATTATGAGATGCACTTGACGGCCGATTGGGGACGTGAAGAGGAACTCCCCAAGACGCAGATGTTCATCAACGGAAAACCCATCGATTGCAATCCCAATGCCCCTGGCAAGGCCTGCACAAATGCGGGGTTTCGCCAAGAGACCGGCGCCGGCGTGATGGGATGGAAACTCCGCGATGGCGGTGACGCAAGCAACCTGGCCGACTGGATCAACGACCCAGATCACGTGGGGATGATCGATCGATACGAGGAAATCTACGGGGCCTCTAACGTCTGGCTTGCAGCAATCGACCCTAACGCGGGTCCATGCGTTGAAAGTCACTCGGTTTGTACTCTGTGGTCGGCATACAGCGTGAGTTACAGCTGCACGGGGTGTGTGGCTGAGGGTTGCATCCCCCCTTGTTGCCGATCAACCTGTAGTACTGACCCCTCCTGTGAGTTTGGCTGTTCGACTGTCTTGCAGTGTCTGCCTTATCTAAACGTGGGTACGACTGGATGCAATTACAACAATGGGACGTGTACATATGGATGTCGGAGGTGCATCGCGTTTGAGACGGTGTGTGATCGTCACGCTGGAGAGACGACAGTGAGAATTATCGATTCGTGTGAGGGTGAGCTCATCAGTTGGGAAGCCTGCGTGCGGCAGGCGAGGATGATTGTGGATTCTTATGTCTGTGAACAGGAATGCGACCGAGGCCGGCGCACAGGCGGGAGCTATGACGACAGTTGTGAGGCCATCTGCCAGCAACCGATGAACCAGCCCTGGTACACCGAGAACGCTCAGGAGATTGATCCAGCGACAAACCAATGGACCTTTCCCAATCTCAACACCGTGTTTGCCGCGATCAACGCGATGGGGCCTCAACCTGGCACCACCACGACGAGCACGATCGCCAGCGCCCTGCATAAAGAAGAGACCGCCACCAACATCACGACGACCGATAGGGTCAACTGGCGCGAGGAGACGATCCGCGACGTCGTCTACAAACCCTGGGATGATCCGGCGAATACGACGGATGAGGTCCTCACCCCCAATCGGATGCGCGTCAACACCTCCGTCTGTGAGGACGTGACCTGTAGCGAGACCACCCAACGCAACTGGACCAGCCCCTGGTGAGGAGCGATGAGTCAGCCCGCAAGACCCACGTTAGTCCATAGTCCATGGTCCATAGTCCATAGACCGCAGCGCCACCCTCTATGGACTATCGACTATCGACTATCGACTATTCGTTCTGCTCGCCGGGCACAGGCGAGTCTTGAGATGACCGTTGCCCTCATCGGGGCGCTGCTGTTGCTGTTTGGCAGTTTCAAGGTCTTCCTGTGGCTGACTGAGCGCATCGTGAGCCGGCAAACAGCGTATGAGAACAGCCGGGTGGCGGCTGGCAGCGACGCGAGCGCTCCGTGGAATGACCCAACTGATCAACAGCCCCTTCGGATCTTTCGGGAGTGACCGATGAAGAGCAGTCCACAGTCCACAGTCCATAGTCCATGGTCCATAGGGCGCACGTACGGTACCACGTACGGTACCAGGTACGAACTCAGACGCCGATGAAACTTCCAACGGGAATTCTCACATTCGTTAAGCGAATTCGCTTACGGTACCAAGTACGCGGTACCAGGTACGGAGGGGGCGGACGATCGCGCCGGGGCGTTCGGGGGCAGATCGCCACCTTCCTCATCCTCCTGATGGTCGTGATCCTCATCTTCACCATGGTGACCGCCAACCTCGGGCAGGTGTCGCTTGCCGCCACGCGCCTGGCCAATGCCTCTGATGCGGCAGCGCTGATGCTGGGCAGCCAACTGGCGACCTTCGGTAACCAGTATTCTGGCCAATTGGGAGGTGACACCGAAGAGTGTCACAAGGAAGGGCCCTTGATCACGGTGCTCGCCATCATCACTATCATCGTTGCGCTGATCATCTTCGTGGCAAGCGGAGGAACCCTGACGCCTGCCTCGATGGCCCTCATCGCCACCGTGGCTGGAGCGCTTGGTGGAGGCATTGGGGGAATCATTCAATACGGAGGATTGAAGGGGTTTCTGATGGGTGCGCTCCAAGGAGCCGCGATTGGAGCAGCCATTGGAGGCGGGGCGTATGTCGCGGCAGGGATTTTCGGTGCGACAGTCGCAGCGTTACTCGCCGGAGGCTTCGTGGGGGCGGGACTGAAAATCCTGGCTTCGGTACTGATCGATCAAATGAAATCCGACGCGTTCCAGGCCCTGGCCAAGAAACTCCAGGCCCTCCCGCCAGACCTGGCGATGCAACAAGGGATCATCTTCTTGGCGCTCTCACGGGTCGTGGATGATCCAACCCTGGTGCCAGATACCTATGACCTGAATGGGAATGGAAATACCACTGAACAGGTTCCCCGATTTCTTTGGTGGTGGGATCGTCGGCTTGAGGACATCAAAATCGCCCTTGGGGACATGCCGCAAACCATTCGGGACTTTGTCAACGGCCCACTGGAGTCCATGCGCGATTTCGCCCGCTCCACCTATCAGACAAGCGGAAGCCCGATCGCTGGCTTGCTCAGGCGGCAAGAGATCGAAGAGACGGATGGACTCCTGGTAGAGGTCCTCAGATCATTGGAAGACCCCAGCTCTCGGGGCTCGTCCACCAATACAACAGCCTATCCAGTGTCTTTTTGGCAAGCCGGACCGTCCAAGGCATCTGGGGTGGGTGATTTGTGCCTAGGCTCAGACAATAGAGATATTTGGTGCTGGAGCCAGTGCTCTGCGACATCAACCGAGTATCCTTGTTGCAACTACACCTGTTCCACGACCTGTGACCCGAACTCAAGGCCAAGCTGTCCCAACCTTCCTCGAAACCCCGACCCTACGTGCGTCGCCACCTGTTCGAATTGGGACTCAGTCGATGTGACAAACGAACGCTTGAGAGACTTCGCAAGGCAAGCCTCCGGCATCATCAATTCAGACCCAGTCCCGACATGGCAGTCGTGGAGGTTACTCTTTTATAATCCGGACAGTGACAAGGATTTCTACGATGTCCTAGGAACCATCAGGAACCAAGTTCCTGCGCAGCCCGATTTCAAGAGCATTCAGGAATGGATCACTGAACTGGAAACCATCCGGGCTAGCCTTCCAGCGTGCGTAGATGCCAACAGCGACGGCCTGTGGGACAACCCTCCTTGCCAAACGAGCAGTGATGCTGATGCGGATGATGAGCTTGCCCTCCTCCCTGACCAGCTTGTGCTCTTGCAACAGGGTATCTGCAAGTTTCGCCAGACGGTGGCTGAGTTTGAAAACACCGCGAACTCGTCGTTCCCAACGTTTGCCAACGAGCACGCAGTTTCCTATCCCTGGAATGACACTGCCGGAGCACATACGATCACCGCGGAGGTTGGTCCATTTAAGTTTCCCCAGGTCATCTACAGCGAAAGCGGCGGCTTTTGGAGCTTCCTCATCCGCGACGTGTGCTATACGCTGACCGATTACCGGGATGATGAGGGCAGCCGTACCTGGGTCAAGATGACGCGAGAAGACCCGTCTCAGACGAATCTCGGGGTGTGGAACTGGAACCCCGTCAACCCGGCCAACCCGGCCACTGTCTCAAAGCTTTCCTGTGTGCGTTATAACGGGAATCAGCAAGACCGGCGGGTTGGTGTTGCTGGAGTCGTTGCTGAAGTCAGTGAAGTCAGTGGTTGCGCCACAACTTCGTTCCCCCCACCCCCACCAGACGTTACGGCCCCGAGTTGTCCGAGCACAGGCTGTCTTGGCGGGACCTGTCAGACGTCTTCTGACTGTACAGGATCGTACGCTGGTCAGAGCTGCAACACCATTCCCAACCCGTTGACAGACTGCCAAGGCGTGTGTCAATGCAAGCCGTCAGGGGAGAGTCTTGGCCCGATCCTGGATACGACCATCTGCCAAACCGCCTGTTGCAGCCACGGCTGTCATCAACAAACAGGATGCGGGCCGTTTCCGTGTCCGTACATTTGCAATTAACGGGAAGACACATGCGCCTCGCAACAAGTGTGAGACCCTGTTCCACCCCGCCGGGGGCCACCCCGCCAATTGGCGGGGTGGGGGACAAGTCGTTCGCGTGGGCGGGGTGTCGCCCCCCATGGGGCGTGGTGTCAGGGTGCCACCCCGCCGTGGCGGGGCGGGGCTCCACGCATCAGGCGCGTGTGACAGCCTGTCAGCGGTTCGTAGGGGGATATTCCTCTGTGACGATCTTGGCCGTCGCGGCCCTGTTGGTCCTGGCGTTGATTTCCCTCATGTGGCCGCGACCCAAAAGCGACGTGGCCGTGTGCCAAGAGATCTTTCGGGGTCTTGCGACAGGCAAAGCTGATGTGGAAGAGTGGGTCGATTGGGCCAACCTGAAGGCGCTCGAGATCGATGTGGGCGACACGTATAGCAAGCTGCCGGATGACACACAGCGACAGCAGTATCGGCAAGCCTTCATTGAGAACTTTGCACAGGGCTTTCGGTTCATGGGAGGAACCCTTCAGGCGTTTGGCCATTGGCGTCTTCACGAACGAGCAGGGGATCATGTGGTCGTCGCGGTGGATTATCCGGCAAAGCACAAGACGCTGCTGCTGTCGCTTGCCACGACAGGCAAGAGGCGCCTCATCGGACTCCAATGGCAGGAGGAGAAAAAGCAGTCGATAGTCCATAGTCGATAGTCCATAGAGAGTGGCATTATGGTCTGCCCGCCCCGGCGGACGCTTTCGGCGGGCCGGGGTGGACTATGGACTACGGACTCTGGACTTCTCTGTGGGCTTCTCGCCATGATCAGGAAAAAGGGCGTGTTTGCGATGGAGTACGCCGTGTTGGTCGTGGTGGCGGTCGCGGCCTTGATCGTCATGGCCCCGTACCTCAAGCGAGCCCTTGGGGGCAAATGGCGCCAGGGCGGGGACTCATTTGGCTACGGCCGGCAGTATGAGCCTGGCTGCACGACGGTGGATGGCGCAGGCGGCGGGAACTGCTGCGGCGATCACTTGTGCGAGTCGTTTGAGAGCTACCACACCTGCCCCCAGGACTGTCCGCCGGATCGGGTCTTCTGTGGGGATACCGGCTGTGACCCTCCTGGGGAGACCTGCTCGAGCTGTCCAAGTGACTGCCACGATGTGTGCGGCGATGGCTGCTGTAATGGGAGCGAGACGTGTTCAAGCTGTCCAGGGGATTGTGGCGTCTGTTGCGGCAATACCACCTGCGATGCGGGTGAGACCTGCTTAACCTGTGAGACCGACTGCCACACCTGCGGGGATGGCTGCTGTAGCGCGTCGTACGGGGAGACCTGCTTTAGCTGTGCGAGCGACTGCCACGATGTGTGCGGCGATGGCTGCTGCAATGGCAGCGAGACAAAGGCCAGTTGTTCGCAAGATTGCGTCATCTGTGGTGATGACGTCTGTGACAGTGCCTATGGGGAAACCAACTGTACGTGTTCGCATGATTGTGGACCTTGTTTTGTGCAGTCGACTTGTAATGACAATGGCACGTGTGAGGGGTTTCTTGGTGAGGATTGGATGAATTGCAGCTTCGACTGTGCTGAACCATCCCCGAAGCAGGGCTTTCCCAGCGGACTGCCCAACACAGGTTTTTGTGACACCCTCCCTTTCACGATCAGACTACCGTGCAGTGTGGATATTGAAGTCTGGAAAGACGGCTCTAAGATCGATACCGCAAAGATTCGGCTGACCACCGTCGGTCCTTGGATCACGGAATCGACCCGATGGACATGGACGGCCGTGGTGGATCGGGCGAAGTTCGATTTAAAGTTTGAATGGGATGGAACAGGACTCTCGACCGGGTCCTATACGTTCAAGTTTGCGTTTAATCAGGGTGGGCTGTGCGGGAGTACCGGAACGTTTCAAACGACGAACAACGACGTCTGCAACTAAGATGCCGTACCGGGAACTCATCCCAAAACTAAACTTGGGGTCAGACCCTGTGCGAGAAAATGGGGGAAATTCGTGCTGGGGGTCTGACCCTAGGCGGGTTTCAGCGAGCTTTTGAACGGAAAAAGGCTTGACAATTGACACCTCCGACAAGTACACTTAAGAGTAGGGGAGAGAACGAGTTAGACCTCGAAAAAGGCAAACCCATCCCGCTTCGAGCGGGACCCCGCCGAGAGGCGGTGGCGGTAACGTGGGGGCGCAAAGCTTCTGGCCCCGCACTCATTTGCGTGCAAATTAGTGCGGGGTAGCCGAGCTGCCGAAAGGGAGTTCGGCTTTTTTGTGTGCTAAAAACTAAAGAATTATAAAATGAATAGACTTTTAATTAGATATGAATCGCTAAATAGAGAACACGATGCTTGATTTGCTCACCATCTATTGGCTTACCGGAGGGGCAGTAGGTTCCGCCGCCCACGCGAGCTATCCTGCGATGTCTCGCGTCTGGCCACGCTTCTCAAGCCGCTACCGGCGAGGGCAGCAAGCGCGAATGATCCGGGCCTCCCGGATGCTGGATGAGATGTTCATGGACATCAAGCCCACGCATCTTGCGATCATCTACGGGGTGGGGCCGACGGTGTTTGGGCTGTTGACCTATGCCATCTTCGGAAACATCCCGATGGCCCTGGTGGTGACGGCGGCCAGCATCATCGTGCCCGATCTCTGGATTCGGTTTGCGAAGGCCCAGCGCAAGCGCAAGTTCCAAGCCCAACTGGTCGATGCGCTGTTTATCCTCTCAAGCTCCCTGCGCGCAGGCTTGTCCCTCACCCAGGCGCTGGAGTCCCTCGAATCAGAGATGCCCCCACCAGCCTCGCAGGAGTTTGGCTTGGTCATCAAGGCCCATCGGCTGGGCCGGCCCTTGGAAGAGGCCTTTCGGAGCCTCAACGAGCGGATGTCCTGTGAAGAACTCAACCTCATTGTCACGGCAGTCTTGGTGGCTCGGGAAACGGGAGGGGACGTGACCCGCATCATCAACGAGGTGATCGGGACGATCCGGGAAAAGAAAAAGTTGAACGACAAGCTCAGAACCCTGACCCTCCAGAGCAAGCTGCAGGCCTACATCATGAGCGCACTTCCCCTGCTCTTTGCCAGCTTCTTGCGCACCTTCAACGCCGGCTATTTTGAGCTGATGTTCAAGGAGCCCGTGGGCAACCTCCTGTTGCTGATCGCCGCGGGCTTGTGGATGGCCGGGATGGTGTTGCTCTTCCGGCTCAGCCGGGTGGACATTTAATGAAGTCCATCATGGACTGTTTTGGAGTTTCGAGATGAACCCAACGCTTCTCAGTGTGTACCTGTCCTGGTTTGGCTGTGCGGCGCTGATCACCTGGGCCCTGGCCCGACGCTACCGGCTCCGGTCTTCGGTCAGGGTGAGCCTCTTGGGGAACGGGGGATCCGCCGAAGAGTTTCGTAGACGCAAGCGGCTCATCTCATCGATCCTCGCGTTCATTGGCAAGCTCACCCCCGTCCGAGGGAACGCGCGCAGCGCCCTGAAAGACAAATTGGACCATGTGGGATCAAGGCTTTCCGTGGAGGAGTTCCTTGGCGTCAATGTGCTGGTGAGCCTCGGGTTGTGTGTCACCTTCGTGGTGATCGCCAGAGAACTGGGATCGGTTTCTCCGATCATGCTCGTGGTCGTTGGCGTGGTGGGATGGCATGCCCCGGCGTTCTGGCTGAAGCAGCGCATTGCCCGGAAGCACCGAGCGATCTTGCGACTGTTGCCAGAGGTCATTGATCTGTTGGCCCTGTGCATTGGGGCGGGTCTTGACTTCTTAAACGCTCTGACCAAGGTGGTGACCGTGAGAGCGTATGGGGAGGAGCCGCTCATCGACGAGCTGTCGATCGTCTTACACGAGATGAAGCTGGGCAAGCGCCGGGTTGACGCGTTAAGAGCGATGGCCCGGCGCGTGGACCTTTCGGAGCTGACCTCGTTTGTCCGGACCATCGTCCAAGCCGATCGGATGGGCACCCCGATCAGCGCGGTCTTAGCGATCCATTCGGAGGATCTTCGGCTTCAACGGTTTATGAGGGCTGAGCGGGTCTCATTGCAAGCCCCGATCAAGCTGTTGTTCCCGCTGATCTTTTGCATCATGCCGTGTGTCGCGCTCATCGTGGGGGCACCGATCTTCCTGCAGTTCTGGAAGCAGAACCCCTTTGCGAAATGAGAGCAGTGATTCCGCAGATTGGAACAATGATTTCGCAGATGGACAAAGGTGACGCTGGTCAATGGAAATGGCGAGAACTCGTTTCAAAACTCTAGAGAGACGCTGATCCCCGCTGATCGAGACGCTGATCGCCGCAGATGTCCGACGAGCCATCTGCGTGAATCAGCGTGGATATCAGCGACCATCAGCGACATCGAACGTTTTGAAATGGACTCGAGACACGTGACGCATGCCACGAGACCAACTCACCCTCCTTCGCAGGAAGCCCCGGGCGTTAGCCCTCCGAAGGAGCGAAGAAGGGCCGGCTTCGGAGAGGTTCCGCCCCTCCGGGCGTCTGGAAGGCGCCACCCCGCCGTGGCGGGGGGGCTCCACTCATGAAATCTGCGTCATCACATGAGAATTGACCGCTGGTTGCAATTCAAACGCACGAAGGCCTTCTGCATCAGCCTCGCCGTGCTCTTTGGCGCTGAACAGGCGGTGTGGGGGGCGGATGTCAATACGCTAAGCAGCCTGCGCTTCTCGGCCGAGCAACAGGGTCAGATCAATCAGGCGCTCTCCGCGGCGGTCGTCACGATCTATGATGACTTGTACGGACGCCTGCCCACCGCTGAGGAGTTGAAGCAGGCGCTTGAATTTTTGCGCCGCTCCCCGCAGCTTGCTCACCTGGTTGAGCGCCTCAGCCAATCCCCTGAATCCCGCTGGCGGCTTCGTCAACTCAACCCCGAGCGCATCAAGCAGCGCAAAGCCGAGGCAACACGTATCAGCCAGGCGACAAGCCGCATGGTCGGCGACTTCCTCCGAAAACTGGCTCAGGGTTCAGGGCTGAGGGCTGAGGACAAAAGCCCCGAGCCCCAAGCCCCAAGCCCCGAGCCTGTGACAATCACTTCCAACCTCACCACCCAACCCGATCCCGCGGTGCTGTCGCAACTGGACGAACCAACGATTCACTCCATCGAATCGTGGTTAGGAGACCCGGAGACCCTCTGCGCCAACTGCGCGCCCAATGCGCTGGCTCCCATGCTCAACATGGTCGGCGTGTCCGTCTCACGCGAGACGCTCACCGCTCAAGGCTTCCTCGTCGACTACCTCACCGGCAATTTGGAAAACCGCTCGGGGCTTGGGGCCCCCCGGCCCGCCTTGTTGTCTACAAGCCGGGGCGGGCAGGGACAAGACGCCCCAGCCCGGAACCAACCATCCCCACAGCCCCTCGCCCCGGGCCCTGAGCGCGTTTCTGAACAGTCAGACCAGAGTCCAGCGACGGGTTCACGCCCCTCGCCCCTCGCCCCTCGCCCCTCGCTCTTCTCCGGTCCGCTCTACATCTCCATGGACACCGTCCAGAAACTCGCCGCCTCCTACGGGCTCACCCTGAACGCTGTCGAGCTCACCCACGACGAGCTGCTTGTCTTACATCACCCCATGATCGCCGCGCTCGATCTCACCCAGGATGGCCAGGCGGATCACTACGTGGTCGTTCAGGACGCAAACGAATCCCGAGTGGTCTACTTCGAATCCGATGGCACGCGCGAATCGCTGCCCACCCACGAATTCCTTCGCCTCTTCACCGGCTTTGCCCTGGTGGCCTCAGGCGAATCCTACCACCGTCTTGTGTCCTCCCCCAAGGCCCGAGCGATCGTCGGCGGCAAGTCCTACAAAGGCGACTCCTCCTTCCAGTTCAGTGACCTGTTTGAAGAACCTGATCTCTGGGATCTACTCCTCAGTACGGGGATCAGCGTCGGGATGTCCTTCGCCTTCCCGGGTACGGATGGATTCATGGCAAGCTTTGCCACCTCGCAATTCTACTCAAGCCTCGGCGAAACAACGGCCTTAGTCTCCATGAAGGCCTTCCCCAACCTGAAGCCGATCGAAGCCCAGATCATCAGCCAGGCCTTCACGGGAATGCTCCGTGGTGCGACCTCAGCCAAACTGGCCGGCACATCCGGCTGGGGAGGGGCCGGGCTTGGCGCCTTGAAAGGTGGGGCCATCGGGACAGGCAACCTCCTCATGTACAACCTCCTGAAGACCACTGACCTCTACAAAAAGCACCCGGGATTCGCCAGCCAAATCATGTCCATTGGGGGTGGAGCGATTGGCCACTTGGGCTACGGCGCCTTAACAGACCTGGTCAACGGCATCTCCTCAGGGAACTTTTTCTCCGGGAAGTTTAGCTTTGAAGGCTTGGAAGGGGCAGTCACCGACAAAGTCTTTCATCAGCAGCTTATCGCCCAAGGCATCAGCCTTGGCTTTGAAGGGGTGACCTTGGCGCTCGGTCAGGAAGAGGCCTCACGATACTCCAGGATCTTAGGCGCGTCGTTAGGGCACGCGGTGGCGGGGAGCCTGTTCAAGCCTCCTGAGAAGTTAGAAAGTGAAACGAATGAGCAATATCTCGAACGCTTGGCGAAAGAGGGGTACACCATATCAGAATCAGAGTTGGAGAGGCTTAAAGAACAACCAGGGTTCTGGAAAATGGTGGGCATGGGAGCGCTGACGGCCGTCGCAGCGTGGGGCATTGATCGCGCGATTCCAAAGACAGAGTCCGGCTTCTTCAAATCGGACCTGCGGCGGGCCTCGCTTGCGTACCTGGCCACGGCTGGAATCGCCAGCGCCGTCGGCGGGGAAAACTTCTGGACGCTCATGAAGTCAGAACTTTACGATCTGGCGACCTTTGGCGGCACCACCCCTGAAGCGTTGTACGCATCCGGCCGGGCTGGCGGGTTTGGAGAGATCATGGGCATCCAGAAACTCGCCGCCTTCGGGGGCTACGATGTCACCGCGCAGGTTCAAGCGGATCTGATGGTCAGGCAAACCGGCAAAACCTGGGATGAGCTGAAGGGCGAGGGCGCGATCTTCAGGGTCTTTCCGTCTGCCACCCAAGCCCTGACCAACTACTACGCCTCAAGCCTCCACTACGCAGCCGCCAGGAACCTCACAGGAACCACGTTGTATTTGATGGGCGATTCCCAGGC
>CAYJTP010000026.1:0-21770 GCA_964373175.1 uncultured Planctomycetales bacterium | reverse complement strand
GCAGTGTCTCAGTCCCAGTGTGGCTGACCGCCCTCTCAGGCCAGCTACCCGTCAAACGCCTTGGTAGGCCATGACCCTACCAACTAGCTGATGGGACGCGGGGCTCTCCTCAAGCAACAGCAACCTTGCGGTTTCAGCCGCCTTTCCCCAAGGAACCATGCGATCCCCGGGGGGCATCTGGTATTAGCCCCGCTTTCGCGGGGTTATCCCAGGCTCGAGGGTAAGTTCCCCACGCGTTACGCACCCGTTTGCCGCTATCCGCCACATTGCTATGGCGGATCGCTCGACTTGCATGCCTTAGCCACGCCGCCAGCGTTCGCTCTGAGCCAGGATCAAACTCTCCGTCAATTCATCAGGTGTCAGATGACAGATTTCAGACGTCAGATCGTTCTGACCTCTGTCCTCTCTCTTCTGAAGTCTGATCGTTGACGAAGTGTGACACTCTGGAACGACTGGGTCAGCAATCCTCTTGAATTGTCAAAGAACCATAAACAAGTAGAGACAATAATAGCGCCTTCTCTCGAGGGCGCTGTGTCGTACAACCGTCAAAAGAAGTTCTCGCGCTTCAACGCTGAATTGTCAAATGGGGTATCTCACGCCTGTTCCCTTCCTTGTCACCCCGCCCAGGAAAACTACAGGCGGGCTGCACAGGCAACCCAATCTTAGCACGAGCGCGGAGGGCTTGTCAAGAGGGTTGTGAGGCCTTGGAGGCGGTGGATCCGACGAGCTTCAGGAAGCGGTGGCTACCAACTTGGAGGACGGCGCCAGAGGCGGGTGGAAGTGGAATGGTGGAGGCCTTCACGGGTGTGCCGTTGAGCTTCACCCCCCCCTGCCGGATGAGGCGGCGGGCTTCGTTCTTGGTCTTGGCCAGATGCTGGGCGACGATCAGTTCAACCAGATCGACTGCGCCATCGGCATCAGTTTTCACCCGAACCGTGGGCAGGTCCCTAGGGGCTTGGCGCTGGGAAAAGACGCGCAGGAACTCGGCCTTGGCGTGTTGGGCGTGGTCGCTGCCGTGGTACATGGATACAATCGTCTCGGCGAGGTCCAGCTTCGCATCGCGGGGGTTCAGCTGTTTCGCCTTGAGCTGGCGCTCCAGGGTCTTCAGATGCGACTCCTCCACATCGGTGAGGAGGGTGAAGTATTTCACGATCAGCGAATCGGGGATGGACATGAGTTTGCCAAACATCTCCGAGGGGGGCTCGTTCATCCCGATGTGATTGCCCAGGGACTTGGACATTTTATTCGTCCCATCGGTCCCTTCCAAGAGGGGCAGCGTCAGGACGACTTGGGGCTCATAGCCGTATTCCTTGAGGAGCTCGCGACCGACCAAGAGGTTAAAGGTCTGATCAGTCCCCCCGATCTCAACATCGCAGTGGCCGTACTGTTGGGCGATTTTCACCGAGTCGTAGCCTTGCATCAGGGGGTAGAAGAGTTCGAGGATGCTCAAGGGTTTACCCGCGTTCAGGCGTTTGGCGAAATCGTCGCGTTCGATGAGTCTGGCGACCGTGTATTTCGAGGCCAGCTGCACCCATTTCGTGAACTCGAACGTCTCAAGGCCGTGGAGGCGATTCTGGGGGCTGCGCCCCAAGAACCATTCGCTGTTGTAGCGGACCTCGAAGACGCGGGGGTTGGTGAGGAGGATCGCTTTGACCTGGTGTTGGTACGTCTGGGCGTTGACGCGGACGTCCTCCCAGGTGAGGGGCCGACGGGTTTTGGTCTGGCCTGAAGGATCTCCCACGAGGGCGGTGGCATCCCCGATCAAGCAGATGACTTTGTGGCCGAGATCTTGGAAGTGCCGGAGTTTGCGAAAGAGGACCGTATGGCCGAGGTGCAGATCCGGAGCGGTGGGATCGAACCCGGCTTTGATGAGGAGCTGGCGACCCGCGGTCAGCTTCTCCCTGAGCTCCCCCTCAGAGATGACCTGAAGGACACCGCGTCGAATGACGTTCACCTGCGTGGTCACGTCCATCCCGTTAGACTTTCATGAACCGACCGGGCGTGGTCGGCTCGTACCGCTGCTGACTCGAGAGCGTGATCCCACTCCACCGTTTACTCGAAAAAAGTCTCACGGGATCCATGGACGCTTGAGGTGGGCCCGGACACCCTCCTTTAGGAGGCGGGGGCTGGTTCGGTGGGAGAGGACGAAGCCGCCGGCGGGAGGTTTTTATTACTCAAGCCGATTTTCCGTTCAAGCTCATCCAGTTTAATGACCTGGGCGCAGACGGCGTCGCCCACGTGGTAGCGATCGTCGATCTTCTCCGTGGGTCCCAGCTCAAGTTCCGAGAGGTGCATCAACCCTTCCACGTCCTTGGCAATCTCGACGAACAATCCAAACCCAGCGACTTTGGTCACCGTCCCTTCGACCGCCGAACCCAACGCAAACCGCTTGACGAGCTCAGGCCAGGGGTCCGCGATGAGCTGTTTCATCCCGAGCGTGATCCGTCGTGCCTCCGGGTCACACGTCAGGATCACGACCTCGACCATCTTGCCTTTCTTGAGGAGTTCAGAGGGGTGGTTGATCTTGCGGGTCCAGGAGATATCCGCGTTGTGCAGCAAGCCTTCAATCCCGTCCTCAAGCTCCACGAACGCTCCGTAGTCGGTCAGTTGGCGCACGCGGCCCACCACTTTGATGCCTGCCTGGTATTTGTCTTTGGCGGTCTGCCAGGGATCCCCGGTGACCTGGCGGACCCCCAGGGACAGGCGTTGGTTCTTCGCATCGACGGACAGGACGACCGCGTCAATCCCTTGGCCCCCTTGCAACAGTTCCGACGGGTGGTTGATCCGCTTGGACCAGGACAGCTCCGAGATGTGCACCAAGCCTTCAATCCCCGGCTCCACTTCTACAAAGGCCCCGTACGCAACGAGATTGACGACCTTGCCTTTCAGACGGGTCCCGACGGGGTATTTGCTCTCGGCATGCTCCCAGGGGCTTGGCAGCAGCTGCTTGAGGCCGAGTGAGACCTTCTGGTTCTCTTTATCGACAGAGAGGATCACGATGTCCAGTTGCTGGTTCACCGACAGGACTTCGGAAGGATGGGAGATGCGGCCCCAGGAGATATCCCCGACATGGAGCAGTCCATCCACCCCCCCTAGATCCACGAACGCTCCGAAGTCGGTGAGGTTCTTCACCGTCCCCATCCGGCGCTCGCCAACAGTGAGTCGCTCAAGGAGGGTCTTGCGCTGCCGGTCCTTTTCTTGGACGAGATAGTCACGGTGCGAGACGACGATATTCTTGCGGGCCCGGCTGATCTTCAGGATGACGAACTTCATCAACTGGCCAATCAAAGCATCGAGGTTGGCGTAGCCTTTCAAGGAGGCCAGCGACGCGGGCATGAACGCTTCGATCCCGATGTCCACCATGAGCCCGCCCTTGACCTTGCGCACGGGGCGGCCGTCGATGACGTCGCCTTCCTTGTAGTTGTTGATGAGGTTCTCCCAGCCCCGCTGGCGGTCGGCCTTGCTCTTGGAGAGCAGCACCATCCCGTGCTCGTCCTCGACCGACTCGATCAACACATCGACCTCATCACCCACCTTCAGGGTGGCGGCATCCGAAAACTCGGCGCGGGAAATGGAGCCTTCCGACTTGTAGCCGATATCGATGATGACTTCCTGGGGGGTGATCGCGATAACCTTGCCCTTGATGATCTGGTTCTCACGGATGTCTCGAAGACTCCGGGCGTAGAGGTCGGTGAGCGACCCCGGCTCGGCTCCCGTGGACCTGGACACCCCGCTGCCGTCGTCAGGAGGCTGCGTCATGAGGGATTGAACGTGTGTCTCTTCCATGGAGAGTGGAGGCTAACTGGTGCCAACTGGCCGTGACGTGATCGGCCAGGGCTTGATACGCCTCGTCGGACCCGCCTGCCCCAGACGATTGAGGGGAGGTAGGTAAACGCCCCACAGGATACCGAATTGGCGGTCCAAACGCAACTCGAATTTTCGCCGGACGGATCATCCTGGCCTGGGGGGGCCAGGCCTCGAACGTCCCGTGGAGGAACACCGGAACGACGGGGACGTGGGCGTCAGCCGCAAGCAACCCCACACCCGGCTGCGCGTGTCCGAGGGTCCCGGAAAACTGCCGGCCGCCTTCCGGAAAGATCGCCACCGGCTGTCCCCGGCGAAGCACACGCACCGCGTGCCTGAGGCTGAGGCCAGTCTCGTTGCGATGGACGGGGATCACGCCCATGAACCGCATGAAGGCCCCGAGCCACGGAACGCCAAACAGATCCGATCGAGCCACAAACACCAGGCGCCGCGGACAGGCTGCAGCGACCACGGCCGGATCCAGGAAGCTGACGTGATTCGAGGCGATGAGAAATGCGCCCGTCTTGGGAAGGTGCTGCTGCCCCACCACGCTCAGCCCAAACCCCAGCCGCAGGATGAGCCAGGTGAGCAGCTTCAGGGACTGATAGACCAGGTTACGCCACCAGTCACGCACGGTGAGGGCGGGTGGAACCACGCGAGGTCATGAGTGGTTGGGTATGCTGTGCCCCGTTTAAGGGCAGATAGCGCAGCATCCGTGTGACGACCTGTGCTGCCTTGAGACGTGAGGTATTCAGGACGACGGCCCCGGGAGGCTTGACCAACGGGCCTACCCGTCGACGTCGATCAAGCCGATCGCGCTGCCTGAGTTGTTTGGCGATGATCGGCAAGGCGGGCACGGAACGTTGGAGACGCCGCAATTCCATCTGGCGACGTCGGGCTCGAACGGTCGGCGCCGCGGTCAAGAAGAACTTGTACGGCGCGTGCGGGAAGACGACGGTGCCGGTATCCCGTCCTTCCACGACAGTGGAGTAGGGACGGGCCAGCCGCCGCTGCAGACGCACCATGACGCCCCGAACGCGGGCATGCTGGGCGATCTGGGCAGCCGCCTCGGTGACGTGTTCCGTCCGAATGCGCCGGGTCACATCGCGACGGTGTAACATCACGGTGAGATCGCCGGTGGGGGCATGCTTCAGGGTCAATTGAAGCGAACGGGCCACGCGCAGCACCTCGCGCGCATCGCGAGGGTCAACCCCGCGGGCCAACACCTCATACGCTAAGGCGCGATAGGTGGCTCCGGTATCCAAGTAGAGAAAGCCCAGCTGCTTCGCGAGGAGCTTCGCGGCGGTGCTTTTCCCTACCCCAGCCGGGCCATCGATGGTGATGACCACTTGGATCGGTTGGTGTCGATAGGACGAGACGGTCTTCAGGGAATGGGTGGATTCAGGAATCACGGAGGGTCGTGCGGATCGCATGGGCGTGTTGGAGGAACCGCTTGAGCGCTCGACGATCCGCTGCGGCCAGGAGACTGCGCACCTGCTCCCAGGTTCGGTCAAACCGCTTCACCGCCGCCAGGAGAGCCGAGCGATTGCTGAGGAAGATATCATCCCACAAGGCGGGTTCGCTCTTTGCGACCCGCGTGGCGTCCAAGAAGCTCCGAGGTGCCAGGTGGAGGGCCCCGTGGTTGGTCGCTTCCACCAAGCAAAATGCCAAGAGGTGCGGCAGATGACTGACAGCGGCTAACAGGCGGTCATGCGTGTTTGGATCCATCACGATGACGCGCTGCGCCACGGATCTCCAGAACCGACTCACCTGCTGGAGCGCCCGGCGGTTCGTCCGAGCCGTGGCTGTGACGATGCAACAGGACCCCTTGAACAAATCGGCTCGCGCAGCGGCGATGCCGCGCTGCTCTGATCCCGCGAGCGGATGCGCGCCCACAAACGCGATCTGCCGAGGCAGGGATCGCGAAAGCGCGCCCACGATGCGTCCCTTGGTGCTGCCCATATCGGTGAGGATGCTTCCTGCCGGCATCGCCCGCGCCAGCCGCTTGGCATAGGGCACGATCGTCTCGACTGGCGTCGCTAAGACGACGAGGTCGGCATCCCGCACAGCCACCTCCATGGAGGTCGTGCCTCGATCGATGGCTCCGAGTCGTTTCGCGTGGGCAATGGTCGACGGCTCCCGACTGAGACCGATGACTTCCCGGGCCAACCGGCGGCGTCGAATCACCATGCCCAAGGAGCCACCGATGAGTCCAAGGCCCACAATCGTAACACGCTTAAAGAGCGCCATTGGAAACGGGGACGGGGGGCGAGGGGCGTGGGGCAAGAATTTGAAAACCTGTGTTCTGCACGAGTGTTAACATCTGTCGCATGCCCGCATTTCCTCGCCCCTTGTCTCCTGCCCCCTGCCCCTATAAGGTCCGGCCAACTGCTGTCGCGACTTTCTTGAGCTCTTTCGTCAAGGCGATGAACCGCTTCGGTAACAGCGACTGCGACCCATCCGAGAGCGCCACCTCGGGATTCGGATGGACTTCAATCATCAGCCCGTCCGCGCCAGCCGCCACAGCGGCTTTCGCCATGGACCCCACGTACTCCCAGTGCCCGGTGCCGTGGCTCGGATCCACCACGATCGGCAGGTGCGACAGTTGCTTGATGACAGGCACAGCGCTCAGATCCAAGGTGAACCGTGTCTGCTCTTCAAAGCTACGAATCCCCCGTTCACAGAGGATGACGTTGAAGTTCCCTTGGCTGACGATGTACTCCGCCGCCAAGAGAAACTCAGTGATCGTTGCCGAAAGTCCCCGCTTGAGCAGGACTGGCTTGTGCGATTGGCCGGCTTCTTTGAGGAGATTGAAGTTCTGCATGTTCCTGGCGCCGATCTGGATGATGTCGGCGTACTTTTCGATGAGCTCAATATCTCGGGCATCCATGAGCTCCGTGATGACTTTCAAGCCCGTGGCGTCAGCCACGTCCCGCAAATAGCGCAAGCCCTCTTCACCTAATCCTTGAAAGGAATAGGGCGAGGTGCGGGGTTTGAATGCGCCCCCCCGCAACACCTGGGCCCCGGCTTGCTTGACGGCCTTCGCGGTCGTCACGAGCATCTGCCGGTTCTCGACGGAACAGGGACCGGCCATGATCACCAGCTCCTTGCCGCCGACTTTCAGCCCATCAAAACTCAGGACACTGCTTTCGGGTTTAAACTCGCGCGAGACAAGCTTGTAGGGCTTGAGGACCGGCATGACCTTCTCCACGCCGGGGAAGACCTCAAGCGGTTGCACGCGCAGGGCATCCTCAGGGCCGATCACGCCGATGATCGTGCGCTCGACCCCCCTCGAGACCATGGCCTTCAGTCCCAAGGCTTTGATCTTCTCGACCACGTGGTCGATCTGTTTTTTCGTGGCGTCAGGTTTTAAGACAATGATCATGCGTCCTCCTGCGTATCACGTAAGGGGCAAGGGGCAGGAGACGTGGGGCGTGGAAGACCGGTGCCCGCGCCCCGCGCCCCTCGTCCCCTACTTGGTTAAACATTGCTTCAGTGCCGAAATGAAGCGCCGATTCTCCGACATCGTGCCGATCGTGACACGCAGAAACCCATCAAGTTTCCACGCGCTCATCTCGCGGACAATCACGCCCTGCTTGAGCAACTGCTGGGCAAGTTCTGAGGCCCTCGGTCCAATCTCAACGAGCAAGAAGTTGGTCACGCTGGGCACCACCCGAAGATGCAGACGGGCGAGTTCCCGACTCAAGTAGCGCCGTCCTTCCCGGATCATGCGTCTCGTGCGCTGGACAAAGGCTGCATCCTCGAGGGCAGCGCACGCAGCAGCCTGCGCGAGGCTGTTCACGTTAAACGGCTCCCGCACCGTATCCATCGCGCGAACCAGCGACGGGCGGCTGATCCCATAGCCAACCCGCAAGCCCGCCAACCCATAGGCTTTGGAGAAACTGCGGGTCATGATCAGCGGAGACTTGTCGAGATACCGCGTTGTCTGGGGGTAGTCCTTCGCCTCGACAAACTCATAGTAGGCCTCATCGATGAACACCATCACCGATCGAGGTAGGTCTTGCAGGAACCTCTCCAGCTCTCGCGTCGTGACATAGGTCCCGGTGGGATTATCGGGGTTGGCGATGAAGACCAGTTTTGTCTGCGGACTGACCGCGTGGCGCATGGCGATGAGGTCATACCGCAGATCCTTCATCGGCACGACGCGCACGGTTGCCCCCACCGCTTTCGCCTGCAGGGCGTAGATGAGAAAGGTTGGCTCAGCGACAATGACCTCATCCCCGGGATCGACAAACGCCCTGAGGGCCAGCACAATCAATTCGTCTGAGCCGTTGCCCGCGATGAACCAGGATGGGTCCCGTCGGAAGCGCTTCGCGAGCGCGGTCTTGAGCGCCAAGCAAGTGGCATCGGGATACCGGTGCAGCTGCCCGCACACCTTCCGGAGGGCCGCCAACGCTTTGGGGGAAGGCCCAAGGGCATTTTCGTTCGAGGCCAGCTTGATGACCGATGTCAAGCCCAGTTCCCGTTGCACCGCCTCGATGGGCTTGCCCGGTTGATACGTTGCCAACGACTGAATCGCCTCGCGGGCGAGTGGATCAATGGGGATCATGGCGTCTCGTGGAACCCTCATGTGAGCCATCACCGTCATGGGGTGACAGGATACGAGCCCAACACCTTCAAGAAAGCCGCGTCGTGCGCCAGGGCTGTCAGCGCCCGCCTGACCCGAGGTTCGGACACGTGCCCTTCCAGGTCGATAAAGAAGTAATACTCCCACGCCTTGCGCTTCGAGGGCCGGGATTCGATCTTGGTCAGATTGATCCGTTCGCGTTTGAACGGCGTCAGGGCGTCGTAGAGCGCGCCAGGCCGGTCCTTGAGCGAAAACAAGATCGAGGTTTTGTTCCGCTTGCCCCGGCGCGGCTCACCAAGACCGAGTGTCAGAAACCGCGTCTTGTTCTCGCGTTCCTCCGGGATCGGGATCGCCCGCAAGCCATGGCGTCTCGCCAGCTCCTGGCGACCCACAGCGGCTCGCAGCCGTCGATGGTGCAACACGTACAGGACGGCATCTGCGGTCGAGTTGGTCTCGCGAGGCGCGCTGGCCGGGAGATGCTCTAACAGCCAGCGACGACATTGCGCGAGCGCCTGGGGATGGGAAAAGACCAGTGTGATGGCTGATAACTTGACGCCTGGAGCCACCAACAGGTAATGCCGAATGGGTTGTTCAATTTCGCCCTGGATCTTGACGGGGGAGTGCGTGAAATCAATGAACCGGTCCAGCGTATGCGTCACCGCGCCCTCCAGCGAATTCTCAACGGGCACGACCCCGTACTCGACGCGATTTCGCTCAACCAGGTGAAACACATCATCCACGGTGGCGGCGTGGAGGTAGCGACTGCGCTTCCCGAATCTCGCCTGAGCCGCAAGATGGGTATTCGTGTGTTCTGGTCCGAGATAGGCAATCAGAGGCATCCGAGGGTCTCGTTAGACGGACTGTTCCAGGCGGCGAATCTGCCGGAGGATCTCGCGGTAAATGGCACGCACCGCGTGCGTCGAGAGCGGTCCGGCGTTCGCGTGGGCCACCTGGCGAAGGATGTCCCGTTCACGTTTTGGATCAAAGAGTTGCCGGTCTTGGCGTCTCTTGAGGAGCCCGACGCGAAGAGCCAGGTGCGCCCGCTGATTGAGCAGCGCAAGCAGCCGACGATCAAGCTGATCAATCCGCTTGCGAAGTTGGCTGAGGGTCACGTTGATGTCTTTCTTCCTGCGAAGCGGAGCCCGTCGTTGGTGGCTGAGTGGCGCGAGCGTCCGACGTTGCCAGGGCCACTTCCGAGGTTACCTGAGTCGCTGGCACGCCGCCCTGTCCTGCCTCCGTGGACACCAAGGGGAGGGTGGGCCGTGCTTCTGGCGCCATAGGCGGCAACTCATCCAACGACTTCAACCCGATGTGTTGTAAGAACTCGGCGGTCGTCCCATACACGAGCGGTCGGCCTGGGGTCTCCTTGCGACCGGTGATCCGGACAAACTGACGTTCCATCAGCGTCTCGAGCGTCGCCGTGACATCCACGCCACGAATCGCTTCGATCTCGGCTTTGGTGAGGGGCTGCCGGTAGGCGATGATCGCCAGGGTCTCCAGCGCCGCTTTGCTCAACGCACTCTCCCTCGGCAGTTCCAACGCCCGCTTGATCCATGCCGCGAGCTGCGGATCGGTCACGAGTTGATAGCCGCCCGCCACTTCCTGAATCCGGAAGGCGCGCTGGCCCTGCAGGTACTCGTCATTGAGCTGTTGAAGCAGCGCTCGGAACATCTGGGGATCGCCTTCCCCCAGCGCCTCCTTGAACCGGCGCACAGACACTGGTTGATCGCTCACAAACAAGAGCGCTTCGATGATCCGTTTGGCCTGCAATAAATCCATGGATAACCCCTTCAAAATTTTAGATTTGCGATTTTGGATTTTGGATTGTAGGCGGTGACGCTAGTGAATCTCAATCCAAAATCTAAAATCCAAAATTCCATTGTCTTGTCATGTGGCGGGCTCGCGGCGGAGAATGCGAATCTCCGCAAACGGCCGTTCTTGGATCGCGACGCAGAGGCGCTGCCGCACCAGTTCCAGGAGCGCCAAAAAGGTCACCACCAATTCGAGCTTCGTTTTCTCGGCGGAGAACAACTCGGCGAAGGCCAACTGACGCCGCACGTTGAGGAGCAGCTGTAACTCCTCCACCTTCATCTCCACCGTCCAGGTATCCTGCTCAATTTCATAGACCGGCGCCTTCGCTTTGTCCAGCACCTTCGCAAACGCCGTCATGAGATCCAACAGGCCGACTTCGACCGGCGCCAGCGACTCGCCTTCTTGGGACTCGGAGGCGTCAGGCGTCTGCGCACGTGTGCCTGCCTGTCCCCCGATGGCAGTCGGGGCAGACAGGCGGGTGAAATGCTCGTGCTGCAACGCGTGCAGCTCCGCCAACACCTGCGCCACCGTCTTAAACTGTTCGTATTCGCGCAGCCGTCGCTCCAGCTCCTCCAAGCTGATCGGCGCTTCCTCTTCTTCAGTCGGCTGGGGTTGTGGAAGCAACAGGCGCGCCTTCATCGCGACCAACTGCCCCAGCAGAGGAAGTGGTTCCGCGAGCTCATTGATGGTGGAGCCGCCGGTCTTCACGAGCGACAGATACTGAGCCGTCAGGTCCTTCAGCTTGAGGATGAAGACATCGAGCAAATTCATTTTGGCCAGCTCAACCAACAGCCCTAAGGGTCCTTCGTAGATGTCCGTGTGAACTTCGTACGTCATTTCCGTTGGCCCGTCAGTCGGTTAACGGGCTTAACCGGCCTAACCGGCACACCGGCTAACCCGATCACCTGTTTCACTTCTGCCATCGTCTGTTGCGCGACGCGACGGGCGGCTTGCGCACCCTCTTGGAGGATGCGCTCGATCTGCTCCTCCCCCGACGCGCCTCCACGCTTCCGGGCGGTCCGAAACGGCTCGGTCATCTGCGTGAGGCGCTCAGCCAGCTCCTGTTTGTTCTGCACACACCCGCGCCGTGACGTCCGGCACTCCTCCCACATCCGCGCCGCCTGCTCGGGGGTGCTAAACACCTTCCAGTAATTGCAGACGTTGCAGGTCTCAGGATGCCCAGGGTCGGTCATCTTGATGCGCAGCGGATCCGTGAACATCGATTGGACGATCGTACGGATCTGCTCGGGCTCTGCCGAGAGGTCAATCGTGTTGTGGTAACTTTTGGACATTTTTCGGCCGTCGGTGCCCAAGAGCTTGGGGGCTTCGGTCAACAGCGCCTGCGGCTCTGGAAAGAGGTCGCAGTGATACAGATGATGAAGCCGCCGCACAATCTCGCGCGCCAGCTCCAAATGTGGCAACTGGTCTTCGCCGACTGGCACGATATGAGCTTTGTAGAGCAGGATGTCCGCCGCTTGCAGGACGGGATAGCCGAGGAAGCCATGCGTGGCGAGATCCCGCCCCTCGAGTTCCCTCAGCTGTTCCTTGTATGTGGGCACGCGCTCCAGCCACCCCAGGGGGGTCAGGATGGAGAGGACCGCGTAGAGCTCGACGTGTTCTTGCACGTCGGACTGGCGAAACAGCACGCTTTTCTTCGGATCGATCCCACAGGCGATCCAGTCGATGACGTTGTCGTAGGTCCACTCGCGCAGTTGCTGCGGATGTTCATATTCGCTCATCAGGGCGTGCCAATCCGCGACCATGAAGAAGCATTCGTACTCCTCTTGGAGCTTCTTCCAGTTGCGTAGCGCCCCGACGAGATGCCCGAGGTGGAGCTTGCCCGTCGGGCGCATCCCACTCAAGCAGCGCTTACGTTCAGCCATCAGGCGAGCGTCCGAGCGACTTTCTTGAGCTCCCAGGCTTCGAGCAAATCGCCAGGTTGGAGGTCCACATTCCCTTCAAGGGCAATGCCACACTCCACGCCTTCTTGGACCTCTCGGACATCATCCTTGACGCGCTTGAGACTGGCGATCGTCGTCTCAGTCAGCCGGTCCTTGCCACGAATGACGCGGATGGTCGCATCGCGGCGGACCGTCCCCTTGGTGACACCGCACCCCGCGACGATGCCCACCTTGGACACCTGGAACAGCCGCCTCACTTCAGCCCGACCGAGGAAGATCTCTTCGATCTTGGGTTCCAGCAATCCCTCGATGGCCGCGGTGATCGCGTTGACCAGCTCATAGATGATCTGGAAGATGCGCACATCCACCCCTTCATTGATCGCCTCGACCTGCACCCGCGGATCAATCCCCACATGGAACCCAATCACGACGGCATCGGAGGCCGCCGCCAGCATGACGTCGGACTCTGAGATATCCCCGGTGCCGCCATGGATGAGATTGAGCTTCACCTCATGCGTCTCCAGCTTTGAGAGGGCTTGGAGGATGGCTTCTTGAGATCCCTGCGCATCCACCTTGAGAATGATTTTCAGCTCTCGGAGAGTGCCGGCGGCAATGCGTTGATGCAAATCATCCAGCGTGATCCGCTTGGGCGCTACGGCCGCCCGCTCGGTCAATCGCTCGTGGCGCTGTTCCACCAGCTGCCGAGCGAGCTTCTCATCGGTCATGACCATAAAGCGCTCGCCGGCCTTGGGAATCCCGGGCAAGCCCAACACCTCGACCGGGCTGGCTGGCAGGGTTTCTCTGACGCGATGCCCGCGATCATTCGTCATCGCCCGAACCCGGCCTGCGAGTGCGCCGACCACCACCAAATCCCCCACGCGCAGCGTGCCTTGCTGGACCAGCACCGTGGTAATGGGCCCGCGGTCTTTCGTGAGCTTGGCTTCAATCACCGTGCCCTGCGCGGGGCGTGTCGGATCGGCCTTCAGTTCCAGCAGCTCCGCCTCAAGCAGCAGCATCTCCAGCAACGCATCAATCCCCTGCCCGGTCTTGGCGGAGACCAATACCACGATCGTCTTGCCACCCCAATCCTCGGCAACGAGTTCGTACTGCGTCAACTGTTGCTTGAGCTTCTGCGGGTTGGCTTCCGGCTTGTCAATCTTGTTGATGGCCACGAGGATCGGGACCCCTGCCGCCTTCGCGTGGTCGATGGCCTCGATCGTCTGGGGCATTACCCCGTCATCAGCCGCGACGACCAGCACGACGATATCCGTGACGTTCGCGCCACGCGCCCGCAGGGCGGTAAACGCTTCATGGCCAGGGGTGTCGAGAAAGGTCACATGGCCCTTCTCGAGGACCACCTCGTAGGCCCCGATGTGCTGGGTGATCCCGCCGGCTTCTTTCTCGACGATCTTGGATTGTCGAATAGCATCGAGGAGACTCGTCTTGCCATGATCGACGTGGCCCATGAATGTCACCACCGGCGCTCGCGGGACGAGTTTGACCGGGTCGGGTTTCAGATCCTCAACCAATTGCTCCTCAAGACTCGGCTGCGGAACGAGCGCATACCCGAAGTCCCTGGCGATGTGAGTAGCCGTCGTTTGATCCAAGGTTTGGGTGAGCGCGGCGAAGACCCCTTTGCCGATGAGATGCTTAATCAAGTCGCTCGCTTTCACCTCGAGTTTCATGGCGAGATCTTTCACGCTGATGGGAAACGTCAGACGCAACTCTTTCGGGGCGCTCACGACGGGGGGAGACACCACCTCAACGCCTGTCGTCTGGGTCTCAGGCGGCTCAGGGGTGGCCGGAGCCGCCGGTTGCGCCACAGCGGGCTGTTTCGGTGGTGCGACGGCTTTTGCCGCCTGAGCCTGGGCGGCCTTGTGGCTCGGTGGAGCCGCTTGGACGGCTACCCCCGCCGCTCGCTTGGGGGTAACCGTTGGGCGAGCCGTGACGGCTTTCGGCGCTTGGCCTGTCGGGGGTTTTCCGCTCGGGGGTTTCGCCGCAGCGGGCTTACCGGAAACGGCAGCCGCTTTGGCCTGGGCATGCGCATGACGGATCTTCGCGACGATCACATCCTCCAGCACGCTCATGTGGGTTTTCACCGGCACCTTGAGCTTGGAGAGAATGCCCAGCAACTCCTTCGAGGATAAACTCAGCTCTTTTGCAAGTTCGTGGACGCGGACACCCATGGCTGTTTTGTTCACGCGGATGCTCCCGGCTCCTCTGCCGGAGTCTGAGGCTCGTCGCTCGGTGGCTCAGAGGCAGGCGGCGTATCGTCAACCTGAGTTGGCGGCTGCTGCAACGCCTGTTTCGCCGCCTCAATGAATTTCTCTGCGGTTTTTTCACCGACCCCTTTGATCGCCGTGAGCTGCTCCACGGTGGCTTTGGCTAACTGCTCCACGGTCGCAATCCCGCCTTCCTTCAACCGTTCCTCCATCGCCGGGCCGACCCCACGGACGTTGCGAAGCGCCAGGGCAGGCGCCTCGAGTTGGGACTTGCTCGTGATCTCCAACTGCCAACCGGTCAGCTTGGAGGCCAGGCGCACGTTCTGGCCTTTCTTGCCGATGGCGAGCGACAACTGGTCATTGTCAACGACGACGAGGGCCTGACGGGCGGCGGCATCCGGCTGGATCTGCGCGATCTTCGCAGGCGACAGGGCGGCGGCGAGGTACTCAGTGATGTCGTCGTGCCAGCGGATGATGTCGATCTTCTCACCGTGCAGCTCCCGGACGATGTTCTTCACGCGCGTGCCCCGCATCCCCACACAGGCCCCGACGCAATCGACCTTGTCATCCTTGGAGGACACCGCGATTTTCGTCCGATCGCCCGCCTCGCGCGCAATCGCCCGAATCTCAACAATCCCCTCATTGATCTCCGGCACCTCGAGCGCAAAGAGTCCGCGGATGAAATGCTCATGGGCTCTGGAGAGGATGATCTCCGCCCCCTTGGTCCCTTTGCGCACCTCCAGGACGTAGGCCTGCACCCGATCCCCCTGCCGGTGATCCTCGTAGGGGATCCGCTCGGCCTTCGGGAGGATCCCTTCCGTCCGACCGAGATCCACAATGACATCGCCCCGCTCAAACCGGTGGACGAGCCCCGAGACGATATCCCCGACCTTCCCCTGAAATTCGTTGAGGATGACATCCCGTTCGGCCTCGCGGATCTTCTGCATGATCACCTGCTTGGCCATCTGGGCCCCAATGCGGCTGAACTCCGCCAGGGAACGCGTCTGTCCGTCCGAGACGACGGAGACACGACCGGTCTTGCGATCAATCGTCACCGTCACTTCGGTGGCCTCTTTCTCGGTGCCCTTTTTCGCCGCCGAAGCGAGCGCCGACTCCAAGGCCTGAATCAGCACTTCCCGATCGATCCCTTTTTCTCGGACGATGGCATCGACCAGTGAGAGGAATTCGCCGTTCATGATCACCACCGGATCGCCTTTAAGGCTCGTTGGATGCGATTCAACGGAATCGTGAGGTTGCCCCATGGCGTGGTGACGACGATGGCGGCTTCTTGCACCGCCAACAGCTGCCCTGCGATCTGTTTGGCTCCTTGGATGGGCTCCAGCGCTTCGACCTCGATCTGTTCGCCGAGGGCCCGCTCAAAATCGCGTTTCGTCACCAGCGGCCGATCCAAGCCGGGCGATGACACCTCCACGGTATAGCCCTCCCCGAGACAGTTGGCCTCATCCAGCGCCACGCCGATGAGCTGGTTGAGCCGAGCGCAGTCCTGGATCGTGACCCCGCCCACTTTATCGATGAGAAACCGCACCATCAGCTGCCGGCCCTGCCGGCGGCAGGTGAGTTCGACAAGCTCTGCGCAAGCCCGAGCGAGAATCGGCTCCGAAAGGCTGCGAATGTGCGCGAGTTGGAGGTCATCCATGAGTTCCCTCATAGGAACAAAAAAAGTGGGGTGTCCCACTTTTTGCGTCCCTGCATCGTCGACCAGCAACTTAGCTTACTCAGCCGCTCAACGCTTGTCAAGCCCCCACACCAATTGGCTGAGTCGCTACGCCGTGCAGATGCGTGTGGTCCTCCACCAGCGCGATGCGACGTTCACGCCCGACCACCGTTGCCAATTGGTGTGGGGGCAAGCAGTTTGTCGATTCCCTCGACGAGGTTGGAGAGCGCTAGCTGCTGGCGGGTTTTGGAGGCTCGCTCGATGACTTCGACCCGCTGTTCCGTCTGCCACACCTTGCCGATCACGACCTGCACCGAGACCCCGATCAGGTCGGCATCCTTGAGTTTGCTACCCGGGGACTGCTGCCGGTCGTCGAAGAGCACCTCGAAGCCCGCGCGCTGAAGGACCTCAACGACCTGTTCCCCGGTTTTGATGGCCGTGGGGTTTTCCGCTTCCAGCACCGTGACCAGCACCTGAAAGGGACTGATGGAGGGTGGCCATATGATCCCCTGGTCATCATGGCGCTGCTCAATCACGCCGGCCACAATCCGGTTCACCCCGATCCCATAACATCCCATCACCATCGGGACCTGCTTCCCGCTTGCGTCCTGCACCGTGGCCCCCAGCGCCTGGCTGTACTTGGTCCCCAGCTTAAAGACATGACCTGCCTCGATCGCCCGGATGAACCGCAGGGTCTTCCCGCAACGCGTACAGCCATCCTCCGGGGTCACCACGCGCAGATCGGCAACCAGGCTAGGGGTAAAATCTCGACCCGGGTTCACGTTGACCAGGTGTCGGTCAGCCTTGTTGGCTCCGGTGACCCCGTTGACGACCGTCATGACCGCATGATCGGTGATCAGCTGCACCTGGTCGAGCTTCATCGGACCGGTGAAGCCCACCGGGGCTTGGGTGAGTCGCTCAACGGTCGCTGGGCTTGCGAGCTTCATCTGGGTGGTTTGCAGGACACGCATCAACTTGGCTTCGTTGACTTCATGGTCGCCACGGATGAGAACCGCCACCGGGCCTCGGGGGCTTTCGTAGATCAGCGTCTTGATGAGTCGTGAGGGTTCCACGCGTAAAAATTGGCTGACGTCTTCGACCGTATGCCGGCCTGGCGTCTCAACTTCCCCAAGCGGTTTAAGTTTTTCATCTGTCGTCTGTCGTCTGTCATCTGTCGTCTGACACTTGGCTGCTTCACGGTTAGCGGCATACCCACAGCCTTGGCACTGGACGACGACATCTTCGCCGCTTTCCGCCGGGGCCATGAACTCATGTGACACGTCCCCACCCATCACGCCACTTTCCGCCTCACAAGCACAGACGGTCAGCCCGCAGCGGGCAAAGATCCGCTGATATGCCTCGTACATCCGTTGGTAGCTGCGGTTCAACCCTTCAAGATCGACGTCGAAGCTGTAGGCATCCTTCATGAGAAACTCTTTCGAGCGGATGACCCCAAACCGCGGGCGGGGTTCGTCGCGAAACTTCGTCTGGATCTGGTAGAGCGTCAGCGGAAGCTGCCGATGCGATTTCACTTCGGTGAGGAGATCGGTGATGACCTCCTCATGGGTGGGACCGAGCGCGAGCAGCTTGCCGGTTCGATCCTTGAACGTGATCAAGACATCGCCAAGGAGCGCCTCGCGTCCGGTCGTGCGCCACAGCTCAATGGGCTGCAAGGTCGGCAGGAGGCATTCTTGGGCCCCGGCGCGATTCATCTCGTCCCGGATGATCCCGATCACCTTGCTCAAGACCCGAACGCCCAGTGGAAGGTAGGAGTAGGCCCCGGAGCCAAGACGCCGAATCAACCCGGCCCGAACCATCAGCTTGTGGCTGATGGACTCGGCGTCTTTCGGATCTTCGCGAAGGGTGGGGATGAACGCTTCAGACCAGCGCATGGCCGCCTCGCTACACGCTCGGCGGGGTGATGAGTGATGCGTGATGAGTGATGAGTGGAAAGGGGACACTAGGGCTTGTAGAAAACATCCGTGTGGCGCTCACCACGTTTACGCTACCTCATCAAGTCATCAAGACATCGTGGCTTGGTATTGTTACTAAATCACTTATCACTGACACTCGCACTCGTCACTACACACTCGCCACTGATCACTCGCCGGACTTCTTCGATGAGGGCATCCACCATCTCGGCCTCGGGCACGCGGCGAAGCTGCTCACCCTTGCGGTAGATGACGCCAACGCCCCCACCACCCGCAAGGCCGACGTCGGCATGTTCGGATTCGCCGGGGCCGTTCACCACGCATCCCATCACGGCCACGGTCAAGTCCAGCACGCGGGGCTCGGTCTTTGCCAGTTCAGACAGCCGGTCTTTGACCTGCTGGGCGATCCCGATGACGTCAATCTCGCACCGGCCGCAGGAGGGACAGGCGATGACGTTGGTCTCAAACCGTCGAAGGTGTAGCGAAGCCAGGATGCGCTGGGCGACCTGCACTTCGTCCACCGGATCGCCCGTAATCGACACGCGGATGGTATCTCCGATCCCCTCTGCCAAGAGCGCTCCAATGCCGATGGCCGATTTCACCGTCGAGATGTCTGGCAGGCCGGCTTCGGTCACGCCGAGATGAAACGGGTACTCGCAGTGTTGAGCCATCCGTCGGTACGCCGCGAGTGTCTGGAGGACATCGGAGGACTTCAGCGAGATGACGATGTCGTAAAACCCAAACGACTCAAGCAACCGGATGGACTTCAGGGCGCTTTGGACAATGGCTTCGATCAGATCATGAGGGTAGGCCGCTTCGCACTCCGGGTCGAGCGAGCCGACGTTCACCCCAATGCGAATCGGGATCCCGCGCTCCTTGGCGCGATCCACCACCTCGCGCACACGCTTTGCGTCCCGAATATTTCCGGGGTTCCAGCGGATCTTATCGAAGCCAGCGTCGATGGCCGCAATCGCGAACTGCGGATGAAAATGAATATCGGCCACCAGAGGAACCTTGTTGCATTCGCGTCGGATCTCAGGCAGGGCCTTCGCCGCCTGGATGGTGGGCACCGCCACCCGGACAATCTCACAGCCTGCCGTGGCCAGTGCACGGATTTGCCGGCACGTCGCGTCGATCTCGGCCGTGTCGGTCTTCGTCATGGATTGGATCGACACTGGTGCCTCCCCGCCAATCGCAATCGATCCAACTTTCACCTGGCGCGTCTTCCGTCTTTCAATCATGGCACTGTTCGTGTGTGCTTCTTGGTTTCCGCTTTCCACTTTCCACTTTTCACTTTCCACTTTGAACTGTTCTTCAGCCACGCCACCACTCCAAGAGTTTTTTCACCAACCCAAACTGGTTCACGTCGTTGATGCAGATGAACACCACAAAGAAAATCAACATGGCCAGGCTGACCTTGGTCGCCTGCTCTTGGACTTTCAGGCTGACGGGGGTCCCCCGGAGCTTCTCCAGCGCGAGAAACATGAGGTGCCCCCCATCCAGCACAGGGATGGGAAAGAGATTACAGACTGCCAAGCTCAAACTGAGCAAGCTCACCAGATACAACAGCGGACTGAACCCCAGCCGAGCCGCTTCCGAGGTCATGTAGATGATCCCAAGCGGCCCGGTCAATGATTCTTGAGGGGAGATCCTCCCCGCAAAGAGGGACCACAGCGCGAGACCGATCTGCCCCAGCCACTCAAGCTGCTTGGTCAAGGTTTCCTTGACCGCCCGGAGTGGGGAAACGCGGTACGTCCCAAACGCCCCGCTCGGGGCAATCCCCATCAGCCCAACAATCCGCTTGCGCCCAAACGGATCCTTGATCTGTTTGGGGGTCGGCGTCACCGTCACGGTCACATGTGTGCCTTTTCGGTCCACGAGGAAGGCCAAGGGGCGATCCGCAGCCCGGTGGACGGTTCCCGTCAGCTCATCCCACGTCCGAATGGGTTTGTCATCGACGGCCAGGACCCGATCACCACTCTGAATCCCGGCAGTCTGCGCGGGCATCTTGTCGACCACCCGACCGACGGTCGGCAACAACTCTGGGTAGCCAATCACCAGGGTGATCCACAATGTCAGCATCGAGAGCATCGCGTTAACCAGCGGGCCTGCCACCACGATCCAAGCGCGAAGGCCCGGTGACTTGGAGAGAAACTCGTCAGGGGCTTGGGTCTGCTCGGTGCGGCGTTCGCCAGCCAGTTTGACATAGCCGCCAAACGGAAGAAGGCTCACCGCATACTCGGTCGTGCCGCGACGCCACGTCCAGAGTTGTGGTCCAAAGCCGATGGAAAATCGCACCACCCGCACCCCCAACCAGCGAGCCACGAGAAAATGGCCCAGTTCGTGGACCAGGACTAACAACCCTAAGACCAGGAGGGAAATCAACCACGGACCCATCACGTGTGCCCCAGGGAGGGTTGCGTTTGCCGAAAACCGTCTTGTGCCATCCCGTTATCCATGATCGACTACTCCATGGACGAGTTCTTTTGGCTGAGGGATCAACGCCTGGGCGACCTGCCGAGCCCACGTATCGGCCGCGAAGATCTCATCCAGCGTCGGATGCTGGATCGGGGTATGCTGGGTCAGCGTCTTGGCAATCACCCGAGGGATCTCCGAAAAGGCAAGCGCATCGCGCAAATAGGCCTGGACGGCGATCTCGTTGGCGGCGGAGAGCACCGCGGGAGCCGATCCCCCGAGCCGGGCCGCCTCGAGCGCCAGGCGCAGGCAGGGAAACCGCTCCACATCCGGCTCGGAGAACTGCAAACCCGACAGGTCCGGAAAATTGATCCTGGGAAGACTCGTCGTCCACCGTTCTGGGAAGCTCAGCGCGTATTGGATCGGCAGGCGCATATCGCAGATCGCCATCTGGGCCAGACAGCTGCCATCCGTCAGTTCCACAATCGCGTGGATCACGGCTTGCGGATGGATGACCACGCGGATGCGATCCAGTGGCATGCCAAACAACCAGCGGGCTTCAAGGACTTCCAACCCTTTGTTCATCAGCGTCGCGGAATCCACGGTAATCTTCCGACCCATCTGCCACTTGGGATGATTCAGGACCTGGCCTTGCGTAACCTCAGCCAGCTGCTCGGCGCTCAAGGCGCGCAGGGGACCGCCGGTCCCGGTGAGGATGATTCGCTCGACGTGCTCACGGGACACCCCCTGCAGCACTTGAAACAGCGCCGCATGCTCACTATCCACGGGGATCAGGCACGCCCCATGCTCACGCACCCGGTGCATGATCAGCTCGCCCGCCATGACGAGCAGTTCCTTTGAAGCCAACGCGATCTGTTTGCGTGCCTCGATCGCTCGAAGGAGCGGGATCAGCGCCTCGCGGCCGGACGTGCCGATGACGACCACATCGACATCGGGATGGGCAGCCAACTGACTCAACCCCTCCGTGCCCTTGAGGAGGTCGCAAGAACCTGGGCATCGACGCTCAAGCTGTGTCGCTTTCTCTTCATCCACAACCGCCACGAGTTTGGGACGGTGGCGGGCGATCTGCTGTTCGAGGAGTTCAATGCGCGAGTGGGCGGCAATCCCCACCAGCGAGAGGCGGTCAGGATGTTGGGCGATCACATCCAGCGCGCTCGTCCCGATGGAGCCGGTTGAGCCAAGAACCGCCACCCGCTTCATCCCGTGTGGAGCCCCGCCCCGCCCCGCCGTGGCGGGGCGGCACCTGACTCTTCCGCCCGCGGGGCGGAACCCCTCACCCAGGGGCCAGCCCCACGCCCCCATTCACCCCCGGGCAAGCCCGGGGCCCCCTGGGTGTGCGGGTGGGTAGAAATCAGAAGACAGGCGCCAGAAATCAGATGGAACGTTCTGACTTCTGTCTTC
>CAYJTP010000025.1:0-23013 GCA_964373175.1 uncultured Planctomycetales bacterium | reverse complement strand
ACTTCAGACCCTTTTGGTAGACGCTAAGGTTTTCGAAATCAAATTCGTGTCTTCTGCTTTCCACTTTCAACTTTACACTTTCCACTAGAGTTCCCTTCTTCCTTCCAATGCTTTTGCGAGGGTCGCGTGGTCGGCGTATTCGAGGTGGCTCCCCACGGGAATACCTGAAGCGAGCCGTGTCAGCTTCACCGGCTGGGAATGGAGGAGTTTCGCAAGATACGCGGCGGTGGTCTCACCGTCTTTGTCGGCATCGGTCGCAATGATGACTTCTTGAATCGCTCCATCAGCAAGCCGGTGAATGAGCTCGTCAATTTTCAGCAGTTCCGGCCCAATCCCATCGAGCGGGGCAATCGCCCCGAGCAAGGCATGGTACAGCCCTCGGTAGGACCCGGTTTTCTCAATCGCGAGGATATCCTTGGGTTCCTCCACCACACAGAGGAGCGCAGGATCGCGCGTGGGATCCTCACAGATCTGGCAGCGAGAAGACTCGCTGAGGTTGAAGCACACCTCGCAGAACTGCAAGCGTTCCTTGACATCGAGAAGGGCTTGACTGAGGCTTCGTGCTTCTTCAAGGGGCATCCGAAGGAGGTAAAAGGCGATCCGCTCAGCCGAGCGCGGCCCGATGCCCGGCAACTTCTCTAACAATTCAAGGAGGCGAAGCAGTGGGCGGGCGTAGGTCATCACGACGGTGGACGATCGACAATCGTGGCGTCAAACAGCTTCACGATATCCTGCACGATGGGGGGAACGGGCTGGCTGGACGACTCGGTGACTATCGTGGAGGGGTCGTGCGGTGTCGCGCTCGAGGCGAGCTCCGACACAGCTGGCTCCGGCAACGTCGAGTACTGAATCCCGAGCGGCTGATGGAACACGTGACGGAGAATCTGCTCAACCAGGCGGAGATGCTCCACCGTCGTGAGCACTTCCTGGTGCAAGCTAAACGCTGGCAGCCCAACGTCAAGGCGATGGCCGTGGATGCTCATGGGCCTGGCCGACATCAGGTAGGCCGCAAGCGACATCTTCTGTTGAGCGATCCGCTCAAGGACCTGCGGCCACTGCTCAACGACCTGCGCAAGCGACAGGTTCCCTTCGCCCTCGGAAGTCTCCGGTTTTTGGGAATCGATCAGCTCGGTCGCTTGAGCGCGTGGCGTGGAATCAGGATGTTCGCCTTGGGAACGTGCGGGTTCAGCCGTGGGGGTCGATGACGACACGATGGACGGTGTCTGCTGAGAGCGTGGGACGAACGACGCTGACGACGCCGGCAAGTCCGGTATGGCCGGAGCGTGGGATGTCGCCCCGTGAGCCAATCGCTCAAGCCGTTGGATGATCTGCTCAAGCGAAGTCCAGGACTCTCGCCTGGCGAGTTTAATCAAGGCAAACTCGAGGATGGCCTGCGCAAACGGACTGCGTCGGGCCAGCTCATACGCGCCCGTCAGCATTTGCAGCATCAGGAGGAGCTCTTCAGGACTCGATAACTGAGCCTGCTCATCGAGCCGAGCCAGCTGCTCAGGTGGCACATCGAGCAGCTGCTCAAGGAGTGCCTGGCGAGCGGACGATCCTTCGGTGGTGCGAAGGATGAGGAGGTTTCGCCAGTGCATCAGCAGCCCAATGAACAGTTGGGTGATCTCCTTGCCCTGCTCGAGTTGTTGCGTGAGAAACATCAGGGCGGTCTTGGCATCGCGATCCAAGATGGCCTGCGACCACGCCACCAGGGCGTCTGGTTCAACCGCCCCAAGCAGCTGGGTCACGTCTGGCTCACGGATCGTCCCCTCACAAAAACTCACCAACTGCTCCAAGACCACCTCGGCGTCCCGCAGGCTTCCGTCAGCCGCCCGCGCAATCGCATAGAGGGCTGGCTCCTCAATGGTCAGGCGCTCGGTGTGACAGATCCGCTGCAGTGCCAAGACGATGGTCTTGCTCTCCAGGCGACGGAAATCAAACCGCTGGCATCGCGAGAGGATCGTGGGGAGAACCTTCTGCGGCGCGGTGGTCGCGAAGATGAACTTCACATGGGCCGGCGGCTCTTCCAACGTCTTGAGGAGGGCATTAAAGGCCTCGGTGGTGAGCATATGGACTTCATCGATGATGTACATGCGAAAGGGCCCCTGCGTGGGGGCAAACTGGACCGTCTCGCGAAGGCTGCGGATTTCATCAATCCCGCGATTCGAGGCTCCGTCAATTTCGATGACGTCAAGGCTGTTGCCTTGGATGATCGACCGGCAACTGGGGCATTGCTGGCAGGGGGTGGTCGTGGGACCCTGCGCGCAGTTGAGACACTTGGCCAAGATCCTGGCCGCTGAGGTCTTCCCCACGCCTCGCTGTCCGGCAAACAGATAGGCTTGCCCAACCCGCGTGGTCTCAATGGCCCGCTTGAGGGTGGTGGTGACGTGGGGCTGGCCCACTAATTCCTCCAGCGTCTGGGGACGGTATTTACGAGCGAATGGCAGATAAATCATTTGGAGAGGAGTTGCTTTGCTAGATAGTGATGGAGTTGTTTTTTCAGAAAGCGTCGTCCTGCGCCACTTTTGAGAAAACGCTCCCTACCTTTAGCGTCGGTCCGTTCAGTATACGCTTCGTAGTAGATAAGCTTAAATGGGCGTCGCCATCTAGTTGAAGCGACACCGCCGTGATTATGAAGAGTGAGTCTATTGATAGGCAAGAAACTAGTGTATCCAATATACCAACCTTGGTCGCGTTCGCTTTCTAACACGTATACGTAGTACATCCTCATGGCGTCGCGTAAAATTCGCCTGCGGCGAATCACGCGACAGCCGCGTAATCGCCGAAGGCGATTATACGCGGCGGAGAGGCCGGGATTTGAACCCGGGAGGGAGCTTGTGGCCCCCTAGCGCATTAGCAGTGCGCTCGAATCAGCCAACTCTCGCACCTCTCCAAACTCATCGGACCGGCCTCGATGCCGGACAGCATCTTCATAACGTCGTTGGTATCGGGGATTATGCGTCCCGATCTCGGACAAATAGCGATCGACATCGCTAGACCGCTCCAAGTAAACACACCGGCTCTTGAGCCGTGGCGAGTAGCCTGCTTCTTTCAAGACTCGATAGACGTCGCTCAAGAGATCCGGCGAGGCGCTCGAAAAGCATATTTTGGCATACTGATAGGCTGTCCCATTAACCCGATAGCGATGCGCATAGATGCTCCCATCAGTATCGATCAACCCGCGCAAACACGCTAGCCGATATCGAGAATTCTCCATAACCCATTTTGGGATCGACAGCCCATGCCTCAACTTATGCCCGCGAGGGACGCCATGCTGCACAAGAAAGTCTACCAGTTCCGTGGATGAAACGAGCAGATCGGCAGCGCCAAGCTGCTCACGGATGAGATGCGTCGGTGTCAGCGAGAAAAGACGCTGGGCCAGTTTGCAGATCCAATCAGCATAGGGCCGATCTTCGCGGCCATTGAACGAGATCGTAAGCTGCCAGGAGTTCCTCATGCCACCGTCACCCAGCATAATGCCGATGAATTCAGCCAACAGTTCCGATGGCGCAGGTTTTGTAATGGGTTTTCGCGTCACAAAGCCTCGTTTCCGCGCAAGCTCTGGATGTGCCCGAAGCCTCGCAATGGCTGCTAACCCCCCCTTCCTGCGGCTTTCAAACGTTCCAAGGGGGCCGTGTAATTCCATCCGATGTCTGCCCCCAAGTCGAGCTGCCTTCTGAACGCTCCAGTGCTTCGGGAGAAGTCTGATCTGTCGAGGCCTTGGGAGGCGTGCCAAGCGGCAGAGCCGATCCAAGGCTGCTTCACTCATCGTCCATTTCTCTCTTCGCCAATCTCGCAAGGTTCTAGCAGAAATGCCGACGTGCCCCGCGAGACTTGAGAGACTTGCAGCCGTCACCCGTTGGACCTTCTCAAGAAAAGACCGCTGCTGACCTAAGGCGAACCGTACTCTCATGAGTTATGTTCTTGCGGCCACGGTGGCTTTGCGCAACATCGCCGCGCACTCCGCAGCCAGCACGCCTTTGATGACGCTCAGCTTCCGGTTCAGCCGCTCATTGCCGGCCAGATCCACCACGGAACCGCAGGCGCCTTGCTTCACATCGACGGTCCCCATCACCAGACGGCTGATGCCGCTCAGCAAGACAGCCCCCATACACATACAGCAGGGTTCTTGGGTCACATAGAGCGAGGTGTTGGTGAGCTGTTCCGATTGTAACGCGTTGGCGGCTTGGGTGACCGCAATCATGGCCGCATGCGCGGTCGGATCGCGCAGAGTCTTCATCTGGTGATGCGCCCGCGCAATGATGTGGGTACGATGGACGACCACCGCCCCGACGGGCTTTTCCCGCGTCGCGAGTCCCCGTTCAGCTTCTTTCAGCGCTTCCCGCATGTACTCTTCATCAAGCTTCATGGCACTCACCGTTCCTTGACGCGAAACACTGCGCCCAGGTGGGTTCTCCCGCCCTGTGCTTCAAAGCGCTGGGCGGGATCCCGCCCAAACTCTTAACCGCCGGGGCGGAGAACCACCCGCGAGTTTTCAGAACGTGCGCCCAGCAGGGTTCGGCGCCTCCGTCCCGCCACCCGCTTAAGCCACAGGCGGGACTTCGGTCGGTGGTTCGACTTCGCTCACCATCCTTCGAACCATCCTGAGCGCCGTCGAAGGACCACCCGCCCCGCCAAGCGGTGGTCGCCGCTCCTGGCCGTCGCGGCTCCCTGGATGAACTGAACGGCGGGGCTCCCTTCGAACCCACAATCGTGTGAGGAAGTGCGCCCAGCAGGGTTCGAACCTGCGACCTTCGGCTCCGCAGGCCGACGCTCTATCCAACTGAGCTATGGGCGCGTCAACGAATGGTCGAACGTCTAAAGTCGAAAGTGGAAAGAGAGAATTTGCACCTTCGGCTTTCGACATGATACTTTCGACTGCTTTATGGCGGATCCGACCTGTGCTTATCCACAGGGTCGGAGAACTCCCCGCTGAATCCCAGCCAACATCTTACGTCAATCTACGGAGAGGCTGGGATTCTCCGCCCCTGTGTTGGAGTCTAGGGGCGGATCCGCCCCCCGCCTTGACCGCCGGGGCGGAGAACCCATCTTGACATTCCAAACACTGGCGGAGAGGGAGAGATTCGAACTCTCGAGCCACCTTGTGGGCGGCCACGCGCTTTCCAGGCGCGTTCCTTCAGCCACTCGGACACCTCTCCTTGGAACCTGGGCCGATTTCCCGCCTTTGGCGGGATCCCGCCCCTTACTCCACTGCGTGGGCGGGGCAGCCGCTCTCGCCCCTCTCCATTTTAGAACAGTTTAAAGTGGAACGTGTAAAGTTAAAAGTCTTGAGCCGCGATGTCTTCTTTGGGCTTTCCACGTTCAACGTTCCACCGCTGTGTGGCAGGGAGGGAGAGATTCGGCGCTCCATTCGAATCGCTCCTGAGTCGAAGAAGAATTTCAGCGGAGAGGGAGAGATTCGAACTCTCGAGGGCCACAAGGACCCCACCGGTTTTCGAGACCGGCGCTTTCAACCACTCAGCCACCTCTCCGCCTGACTTTTGCGACGCAACAGGGATCACGGAGGAGAGAGGATTCGAACCTCTGGGGGCCTTGCGGCTCCACCTGTTTTTCTCGACCCCGCACCAAAAACAACGACTCGGCGGAAGCGGGAGGATTCGAACCTCCGACCCACCTTGCGGCGGATACCTGTTTTCAAGACAGGCCCGTTCAACCACTCCGGCACGCTTCCAAATCTCTTTGGTGCGGGGCAAGCAGGCGTATTTCCCGCCGTTGGCGGGATCCCGCCACGTGACACTGAGTAGGCGGGACGGCCACTCTGCCACTCCTCCCTGCGTGTCTGATGCCAACGGACGCGATTAGAAAAACAGCCGATGGATCACGGTCGTATAGATCTCCTTGGCCTCATCGAGCATCTCGGCAAACACCCCCGGAAGCGAAAACGGCTCAGCGACCATCGGGACGCACACGCCGACGATCAGGAGACTGCTGAACGCGATGATCGCCAGGGCCATCAGGTACGACTCGATCGGAAAGCGATTGCGGTCCTGCTGCAGCTCATCCGCCGCCATGACCCAATGGAGGAGCAGGCTTGCTCCAATCAGGAAACTCGCGACTGGCATCACGAACTCCCATCCGGCCCATCGAGACAGCACCCATGCGATCACACAGACCAGCACCGGATACAAGGGCACCAGATACGGACTGAGCACTAACAAGGCTGAACCGCCTGGTCCTTCTCCTGAGGCCTTTGAGGATTTCTTCCCCGTAGGAGGTTCGCTTTTAGTATTGGCGGTAGTGACCTGTCCCCCGAAGAGCCACAGGGCGACGCGAGACAGTAACCGATGCTGCACGCGCCAGAGCGCCCTCGGTTTGTAGACAAACAGATGAATCCCTACGTAACTGATCGCCCCTACCATCATCCACTGGGCGAACGATCGACTCCCCACCGACACCTCTTCCAGCTGCTGATGGATGCCCAGGGCCAGGCCCACGGCAGGCGGGATGAGCAGCAGGCCCACCACCCCCTTGATGAATCGGTTAACGAGATGCAGGACCTTCGAGAGTGGTTTGGCCATCCAGATACGGGCGAAGGACGTCTGGGACTCTGACACGACCGTCCGGCTGCTGGTGGGTTTCAAGCAGGCAGATCAGGGTTCTGGCAAGCGCCACCCCTGAGCCGTTGAGGGTATGCACGTAGGCGAGTTTCTTGGAAGCGGCCTGGCGATAGCGGATGTTGGCCCGCCTGGCTTGGAACTCCTCGAAGTTGCTGCAACTGGAAACTTCCAGATACTGTCCAAGGCCAGGCGCCCAGGCCTCAAGGTCATAACACTTGGCGGCTGCAAATCCGAGATCGCCTGTGGAGAGACAGACCACACGATAGTGGAGCTCTAGCCGTTTCAGAATGGTCTCGGCATGCCCCACCAAGCGCTCATGTTCCTGATAGGACGTCTGGGGGGTGGTGAACTTCACGAGTTCGACCTTGTCGAACTGGTGCACCCGGATAAGCCCTTTTGTGTCCTTGCCGTAGGAACCGGCTTCGCGTCTGAAACAGGCCGTGTAGGCCGTGTAATTGAGCGGGAGCTGCGATTCCTCGAGGATGTCATCGCGATGGAGATTCGTCACCGGCACCTCAGCCGTGGGGATGAGGAAGAGGTCATCGTCTTTCAATCGGTACATGTCTGCTTCGAATTTTGGAATCTGCCCCGTGCCGAACATCGAGTCGCGGTTCACCAGAAACGGCGGGAAGATCTCTCGATAACCATGCTCTTTCGCGTGGACATCGAGCATCCACGAAAAGAGCGCGCGCTCCAGCCGTGCGCCCATGCCGCAATAAAGCGGAAAATGCGAGCCGGTGATTTTCGCCGCGCGGGGAAAATCGAGTAGCCCAAGCCGCTCGCTAAGCTCGAGGTACGTCTTGGGCGGAAAGCCCAGCTGGGGTTTTTCGCCAACGGTCCGCACCACCTGATTAGCTTTTGCATCGCCGACGGGGACTGAATCGTGCGGAATATTAGGGAGATACGCCAGCTGACTCTGAATCTCGTCTTCGATGGCTTTGAGTTTCTGCTCACGCTGCTTGATGTGTTCCGAGAGCGTTTTCAGTTCAGTGGGGGGCGAAAGCGGCTTCGAACCCTTTTGGCGGCCAAATACTTCAGAACGCTCTTTCAGCGCATGCCGGTCCGTCTCAATGCTCACGAGCAGTTCTCGACGCGCCTTCTCCAACTTCAGCAGGGCTTCCAGGTTGAAGGAGCTGCCTCGCTTCTTGAGGGCCTCACGAATCTGTTCTGGCTGCTCGCGCAGAAGTTTGAGGTCAAGCATGGCTTACCCTTTGATCACCCCAAGCGGCCGCATTCGAGCGACCCGCTTGGCGATTCCTGCGTGGTGCACCACATGGACGACGTCGTTCACGTCCTTATACGCCTTTGGCTGTTCCTCAGCAATCCCCTTTCGACCGCGGCCCATGACGATGATCCCTTGTTGCTCAAGCTCTTTCTCAATCGAACGGCCTGCGGCTTCCCGAACGGCCTGAGTGCGGGACATCATTCGGCCCGCGCCGTGACAGACGGTCCCAAACGTCTGCTCCATCGCTCCCTGTGTGCCGACTAAGAGATATGAGTTTCGTCCCATGTCCCCTGGGATGATGACCGGCTGGCCGACCGCTTGATAGTCCTTGGGGATTTCCGGATGACCGGGTGGGAATGCCCGCGTCGCGCCTTTGCGATGTACCAGGACTAGTTTGTCGGTGCCGTTTCCGCCAGCCCGCCCCGGCATGTGCTCGTGTCGGGCCGGGGAGGCGGATCCCTGCCCGCCCCTCGTGTCACGGGGCAGGCGGGCGCCTTCGGCGGAGGTCTTGTGTCGCTCGAGCTTGGCGATGTTGTGCGCCACATCGTAAATCAGCGACAGGCCCAGCTCCTGCCAGCTTTTGCCAAAGACCTGTTCAAGCGCTTTGCGCGCTAAATACATTAAACACTGGCGGTTCGCCCACGCGTAGTTCGCGGCGCAGCGCATCGCGCCCAGGTAGCGTTTCCCTTCTTCCGAATGAATCGGCACGCAAGCGAGCTGGCGATCCGGCACGGTGATTCCGTATTGCTGCATCGCCCGCTCGATGAGCCCCAGAAAATCGTCGCAGACCTGATACCCGAACCCCCGAGAGCCGGAATGGATCATCACCGTGACCTGCCCGACGCGCAAGCCAAACACCTTGGCGGCCTCCTCATCAAAGATCGTGTCCACCGCTTGCACTTCCAAAAAGTGGTTGCCGGAGCCCAAGGTCCCCAGCTGATCATGGCCCCGTTGATACGCGCGGCTGGAGATGTGCGCGGGATCTGCACCGTCGACGGCTCCGCGCGATTCGGTATGCTCCAGATCTTCAGGAACCCCATAGCCTTTGTCCTCGACGATCCAGCGCGAGCCCCTGACCATCACCTCGCGGTGCTGCTCGCGGCTCACCGTGATGTCGCCGCTCATGCCGACCCCGCAGGGGATGGTATCAAACAGCGTCTGGACGAGCTGCCGGAGTTTCGGTCGGACGTCATCGACGGTGAGATGGGTCTTGAGGAGCCGCACCCCGCAGTTATGGACGACAAGCCCATTCGCCACAAAATTGTGATCCGGGTGCATCACGGTCAGGTCATAGACTTGATCAACGTCATGGCGTGGTTGGATGTCCCGGATTTCCTCCCAAACCAGACCACTGTTTCCAAGGTTCGCAGTCACCTCATTTCGAAACGCCGTGTAGTCTGGAAAGCCCTCAGGGACTCGAACCTCGCGGTTCGCCCCGCCGTAGATCGTTCGTTCAACAAACCGCAGGTTCAAGCTTGCCTGATAGGCGGTTGGGAGACTTGCTGCCAGGGCACTCAGCAACTGCTTTGCCCCATGGCCGGAACCTGCACGAAGTTTCGTAATCTCCTGCACGAGTGTCTGACGCGCCGCCCAAGCGAGGACCTTGACCTGTTGATAGGCGACCATGACGGCGGCTTCTGTGCGTTTCTGACGATTGTATTCGAAGCCGATCCGACCATACAGGGCTTTCAGACTTCCTGGACGTGACGAAAAGATCAGCCGAAGGCGATGCGAGACACCGCGTTTCCTTCTTGTCCTCTCTCGCCGCTCTTGGATCCCAAGCCATTCGACCCCAAACTCGTGGGCCATCCGGCCAAGCTGCTCAAGGAACCGTCTCCCGCTCGCCACATAGTGTTCGTGTTTCTGAAGCGTGAGCAGTGGGCATGGGGCATTCCGGTTCCGCTTCGCGTAGGCACGTGGTGCTTGCAACTCAGCCCCGAAATAGGCCGCCAGAAACAGTCGCTTCTGCCATAGGCAAGCGTGCTTGAGCCAGGGGGGGACTTCGTAGTCCTGCATCGCTTTGTTACCGAGAGGACAGCCAAGCAGGGCTAGGAGCACAGCGAACGAACTTGATGTCACACGTAAGCACGCGTTCGTCGCTTCAAAACACACCTCTCCATAGTCGGTGTTGATGCGGTGGAACCGCCGGCGCATATAGATTGACGAAGCCCGAAACCACGGGGCAAGATCCTTCCGGATTTCTTCCAGGTCTTCAGCCCGTCCAAAGAACCAGGTGATCCCTTTGCCGGTTTGTGCCTGAAAGTACAGCGTCCCATCTCCCATGACAAAGCCTAAGACTTTGATCAGCACAGGGAGGATTGGCGAGCGGTATGTGAGAGGCAGGAGTTGCCGCTCACGAAGGATGCGAAGGAGTTGTGGCACAGCATTGCCTCGATTCTTGCCATGAGCTTCAAGGAAGCGATGCACACGCTCTTCGCTGATGAGGATGTCATTGGGAGGGTCTCCATACGGTATCCCTTCAAAAGGATCGACCGCGACCCGATCACCGCTCTTAAGCTCCCCCAGGGTCCGCATGCCTTCGGGGGTCAAGAATGGGTGATCGGCTGTAGCGACCGCCCTTCGACCGCTTGTCGTGGTCACTTCGAGCACAGGGGTCGTCGGACGCTTCCACAGCACAAGGCCAATCTCTGCTGACTGCAAGTCAGGAGATCGAAGAGTGTAGCATCGAACTGAATCCTGCAGTTTAGCCGTCACAATTTCATCAATGCGTCGATAGTATCCCAGTTGGTGCAAAATCTTCGTATCGCCTGAAAGACAATTGATGTCAAAGCCCACCCCGCCTGGCGACACGACCCCACCCGCATCGGGATCCATCGCCGCCACACCCCCAATGGGAAACCCATAGCCCCAGTGGATATCGGGCATCGCCATCGAGTACCGGACGATCCCGGGGAGATGGGCGACATTCACCACCTGCTGGAGCGCCTGGTCCCGCGCGATCTCCTTGAGGAGCTTCTCATCAGCGAAGATCAACCCCGGAACCCGCATCCCCGCCTGATACGATTTCGGGACGCACCAGCGATAGTCGTCGAGCTTCTCCAACGGGCCGTGCCAGGTGTCCATGGTCAGATATCGAAGATGACACGGGCTTCCCACCCCGTTTGCGTCGGCTCAACCGTCAATTGATGGTAGGTGACGCCTTTCACCTCAACCCCCTGCGTATGCCGCTTCGGGTGAAACCGCTCACCCAAGACGGTCCCCTGCAGGGTCGTCGTCGTGAGGATGTCAAACCGACAGGCCGACGCCAGGAACCGATCCGTGTTAAACCAAAAGAGTAATTCCTTGAGCCAGCCCAGGAGGAGGTCCTCAACGGCGGGGGCCTTGAGGGCGATGGGCCTCGTCTCAGTCGCTTGGATGGGACTGTCCTCCACTAACAACTCCGCTAAGCCTTTTGCCGCGTTGGCAAACAACGCCTCGAGCGAGTTTCCAGACAGATGCAGCCCAATATCGGCCGTATGATCAAAGAACTCATAGTCCTTACCAGCCATGAGACCAGAGACCTGAGACATGAGACTTAACACTCATGAGCTGCCACTTCACACTTTCCACTTTTAACTGTCTTGATGGGCCGCCTGGGACTCCCCGGCCCGCCGCTCGCCCATGCCGCCCGCCCCGGCTGTCGCCGGCGTCGGGCCGGGGGGGCGGGCGGCGCCTCCGCATTTCCTTTCCCAACCAAAGCGAGGAATTCGTGAAGCCGCACGTTCGAATTTTCGAACACGCACGGTCCTTCTCTTCGAAGTTCCAGCCGCGAGAAAATTCGCCGAGCGAGGGTTGCTACGCTGGAGCAACCCGAGCGGTGCGGCGAGCGGATCCCGAGCGAACCAATGAGCCGCCTGGGACTCGAACCCAGCACCCACAGCTTAAAAGGCTGTTGCTCTACCTGATGAGCTAGCGGCTCAGGCAGCATTATAACAGAGCACAGCCGGAGGTGTGAGGTTCAAGACAACCCGCCGGGGACCGAGGGGGACTACACGGAGAGGAGTTCTTGTTCCTTGGCTTTGAGGAGGATGTTGATGTCTTCGGTAAACTTGTCGGTCAATTTTTGGATCTGTTCCTGGGCTTTGAACGCGTCATCCTCGCTGATCTGCTTGGTGGCCTTGAGTTGCTTCACGGCTTCGTTGGCATCCCGTCGAATCGTGCGAATAGCCACCCGTCCCTCCTCCGCCATCTTATGGAGGAGCTTGGTCAGGTCATTGCGGCGTTCCATGGTCAAGGGAGGCACCGGAAGGCGCAGGAGCTTCCCATCCCTGACCGGGCTCACCCCGAGCTCGGACTGAAGGATGGCTTTCTCGATGTCTGGAAGGGCGTTGGCGTCCCACGGTTGCACGACCAATAGACGCGGTTCCGGCGCGGTGATGGCCGCGAGTTGCTTCAGGGGCGTCGGGGTCCCATAGTAGGCGACCGTGAGATGCTCAACGAGCGAGGGGCTGGCGCGCCCTCCCCGCACCTCGGCGAACTGCCTGGTGACGGCCGCCACGGATTTTTTCATTTTCTCTTGGGTGTCCGCTTGGAGCTTCTGCAACGGGATCATCCCCCCACCTGCCTATCTGCCGAACACGTCTATGGCGGATCCCGCCAACGGCGGGAAGGCGGATCATTCCATGATCCCACCTCCCCTTGGCTCTTCGAGCCGAAGACAGGTGGGGGGATCATGAGACGATCGTCCCGATGGGCTCGCCGAAGATCGCACGCTTGATGTTCCCCGGAGTGTTGAGGTTGAAGACGATGATGGGCAGCTTGTTGTCCATGCAGAGGCTGACCGCGGTGGCATCCATGACCTTCAGGCCGCGTTTGAGCACGTCCATGTAGTGCAGGCGCGTGAACTTCTTCGCCGCGCGATCCAGCGCCGGGTCCGCGGAGTACACGCCGTCGACGTTCGTCGCTTTCAGGACGACGTCCGCTCCGATTTCCATCGCCCGCAGGGCAGCCGTCGTATCGGTGGTAAAGTACGGGCTGCCCGTTCCCCCTACAAAGATCACCACGCGGCCTTTCTCAAGATGCCGGATCGCTCGCCGTCTGATGTAGGGCTCAGCGACCTTGGCGATCTCAATGGCACTCTGCACGCGGGTGGGAACACTCAGCTGCTCGAGGGCGTCCTGCAGCGCCAGCCCGTTGATGGCCGTGGCTAACATCCCCATATAGTCGGCGGTCGCGCGCTCCATCCCAGTCGCCGAGGACGTCTTCAAGCCCCGGAAGATGTTGCCGCCTCCGACGACGATGGTCATCTCGACCCCAAGCTCTTTGACGTCTTTGATCTGCTTCGCCAGCGCATGCAAGACGTCGGTATCGATGCCGAACCCGAGCTTGCCTTGGAGGGCTTCCCCGCTCAGCTTGAGGACAATCCGTTTGTAGGTCGGGGTGGAGGGTTTTGTGCGGCCTCGGCTCATCGAACCGATGGGACGAATGTGCTCAGGTGTCGACGTGGTTATCGCGTTGCTTCACCCAGGGCAAACCGGATGAAGCGGCGCACCGTGATGTTTTCACCGGTCTTCCCGATCAGCGAGGCCAGGTACTGGCCGATCGTCTGACCCTGATCCTTGATAAACGCCTGGTCGAGCAAACAGACCTCCCGCGCCACGTCCTCAGCGGTCTTGCCAATCTGCTTGGCCTCACGCAGCTGCTGGGTCGAGAGCTCGTCTTTGCGAACATGGAGGGGATGCTGCGAGGCCACCTGCATCGCGAGATCCCGGCAGAACTGCTGAAATTCGGGAAGGCGGGCGACAAAATCCGTCTCGCAGTTCACCTCGACTAGGACCCCCACCCGCCCATCGTGGTGGACGTAGGCTTCGATGCGCCCGGCCGTCGTCGCTTTGTCCTGGCGCCTCCGAGCGGCCTCGAAGCCTTTTTGCTTGAGGACTTCTTGGGCCTTGCGCTCATCGCCCCCGACCGCTTCGAGGGCGGATCGCACATCCCCCAGGGGGGCACCCGTCTTTTCCCGAAGCGCTTTGATGGAGGCAAGTGGAATTTTCATCAGGGCGCTGAGGTTTGTTCACGGGCTGGGGCGGTCGTTGCCTGCACTGCTCCAACCGACGCCGCGTCCTCCGTCGGATGCGACGGGTCAATCGGATTCACCAGACCGGCTTGATGCCGACCGGCGAGGATGCTGTCCACCACCAAGGAGGTGATCAAGCGGATGGAGCGAATCGCATCATCGTTCCCGGGGATGGAATAGGCGATGAGATCGGGATCCGCGTTCGTATCGCAGATCGCCACCACGGGGATCTTCAACCGGTTGGCTTCATGGACGGCGTTCTGCTCCCGTTTGGGATCGATGACATAGAGACACGCCGGGAGGCGCTCCAGGCCCGCCAAACCGCAGTAATGCACCTCGAGTTTTTCAAGCTGACGCTCCAGGCGCTTGGCGTCTTTCTTGGACAGCCGATCGAAGTAGCCCTCCTGGCGCTGCTTGCGCAGTTCGAGGAGCCGATCAATGTTGCGCTTGATCGTGTGAAAGTTGGTGAGCGTCCCCCCAAGCCACCGCGTGACCACATACGGCATGCCGCACCGAGCCGCTTGGTCTTCGAGGACAGCCTTCGCTTGTTTCTTCGTCCCTACCAATAACACCTGATGCCCTTTGGCCGCCAGATCCTCCACAAACGCGCAGGCCGCCAGCAGCTGCTGCTCCGTTTTCTCCAAGTCGATGACGTAGATCCCCGAGCGGCTGCCGAAAATGAAGGGCTTCATCTTCGGATTCCAGCGCTTGGTCTGGTGGCCAAAATGGACCCCGGCTTCTAGCAGTTGCTTGACGAGTTCTGACGCTGGCATGCCGCTCCGTTCACTCGGTGACGTCAACCGCTTACGCAAGCGCCTTGGCATCGACGAACTGCAACTCATGGAACCGTCGATATAACGCGCTCGTTTTCAGCAGCTCGTCATGCGTGCCCTGTTCCACAATGCGACCTTCCTGGATCACCACAATCCGATGCGCCAAGCGCACCGTCGAGAGCCGATGCGCGATCAACAACACCGTCCGGCCCTGACAGAGCCGCTCCAAGGCCTCGGTAATCAAATGCTCAGACTCCGCGTCGAGTTGGCTGGTCGCTTCATCCAGAATGAGAATCGGGGGGTTTTTCAGGAGCGCGCGAGCGATGGCCAACCGCTGCTGCTCGCCGCCGGACAGCAACTCACCCCGCTCTCCAATGACCGTATCGTAGCCTTTTGGCAGTCGGCTGATAAACGTATGGGCATTGGCGAGCTTGGCCGCTTCGACGATGTCCACCAAGCTCGCGGCGGGATTGCCAATCGCGAGGTTGGCACGCACCGTGTCATTAAACAACGTGGTGGCTTGCGTGACCAGGCCGATCTGTCGACGCAGTGAGCTCAAGGTCACGTGACGGATCTCCACGCCATCAATGGTGACGCGCCCAGAGGTCGGGTCGTAAAAGCGGGGCACGAGGTTCGCGAGCGTCGTCTTTCCTCCGCCGCTTGGCCCAACCAGCGCGGTGACCTCTCCAGAAGGAATCGACAACGAAATCCCCCGCAGCACCGGTTGGTCGTCGTACTGAAAGGAAACCCGATCGAAGACGATCTCCCGGCGAAATGGCAACAGCTCCTTGGCCTTCGGCAGTTCCACGATCGTGGGCTCGATATCCAAGGTCTCGAAGACGCGCACGGCCGCCGCCAGGGCCTGCTGGTTGACGCTGTGGAGCCGGGCCAAGCGCTTGATGGGGCGGATGAGGGACATCATCGAGAAGAAAAAGGCGGAAAATGTCCCCAGCGTCAATTCCTGGGCGAGCACCGCCCGGCCCCCGTACCAGAAGACGACCGACGCCCCCAAGGCCCCCACGACATCCGTGACCGGGGTCAAAAAGTTCATCCGCTTCTGGATCTTGCGGTTGATCCGGTAGAACCGTTCGTTGGAGGACGCGAACTTCAGACGCGCGCCGTGCTCCATGAGGAACGCTTGGATGACCTGGATCCCCGCGATCGATTCCAGGATCGTCGAGTTCAGCTCCCCCATGACGACCTGGGCTTGGTGGGAGAGCTTTTTCAGGGCCTTCCCAATCCGGACCATCGCCCAGGAGATCGGCGGGATGACCGCAAAGGTCACGAGCGCCAACTTCCAATGGATGGCAAACACAAACGTGAGGTACAACACGACCTGAAAGCTCTGGTAGACGAGATCCGTCAGCCCTTCGGTGATGGAGTTCTGCACCACGCCGGTGTCAAACAGAATCCGTGACATCGTGCCACCGGTGGCATGCTGGGTGTGGTAGTCCAGCGACAGCGTCGTAAACTTGTCGAACAGCTTTTGGCGCAGATCCCGGATCACCCGCTGAGAGGCGTCATTCATGTAGAAGGTCTGGACGAATTCACAGAGGCTCCTGAGCAAAAAGAGCAGAGGGATGATCAGGGCAAACACGGTCAAGAGCGTCAGTGGCGAAATCCCGTTGATCCACTGGGCCAGGGAGGCCAGCCACCCGGGAAGCCAGGCAGGGGTGGGAATGGGGCGGTTCGCGACCACCCGGTCAATCAAGGGGATGAGGAAGCCGGTTTGCACCCCGTTGAGCAAGGTCGCCCCGACCATCCCCAACAGCGCGATCCCAAACACCCGCAGATGAGGTCGAATGAACCTCAGCAGTCGTAGATAGATTCGCATAGGTTGTAGGTATCTTACCACATCCGTTGACGCAAGACAACGGCTTCTGTTACACTCAAACGGCTCGTTTGTCGTCGATCGGTGACGTAGCCGGTATCGTTATTCGGCTGTCGGTTGTGTCCAAAGACGAATAACGTAACCGAACTACGAAACGTAAGACGTGACGTTGGTCACGTCTTACGTAACCGATTATCGATGAACGAGATACTACGATGGTATACAAACCGATTCGGGTGGGAGTGGTGGGTGTTGGGCATGTAGGCGCCCTTCATGCCAAGGTGTATGCGAAGTTGAAAGCCGCCAAGCTGGTGGCGGTGTGCGACCTCAACCTGCAGCGAGCCCACGAGGTCGCGGGACCCCTGCGCTGCCAGGCGGTTGGCGAGATCCGCGACCTGCTTGGCTTGGTGGAGGCGGTCAGTGTCGGGGTGCCCACGACCAGTCATCACGCGGTGGGCAAAACCCTCCTTGAATCGGGGATCCATGTCCTCATCGAGAAACCGATCGCCACCTCCCTGACGCAAGCGGATGAGTTGCTGGCCTTGGCGGGCCGCAAACGCCTCATCCTGCAAGTCGGACACATTGAGCGATTTAACGCCGCGATCCAGGAGGCCCAGCACTACCTGACGCATCCCCGATTCATCGAAGCCCATCGGCTGTCTCCCTATCCATTCCGAGGGACGGATGTCAGTGTGATCCTGGATGTTATGATCCACGATCTGGATCTCGTCTTGGCGCTGGTCCGATCTAAAGCCCTCCGCGTTGAGGCGGTGGGGGTGCCGGTCCTTTCCCCGACGGAGGACATCGCCAACGCCCGCTTGGTGTTTAGGTCGGGATGCGTCGCCAACCTCACGGCGAGCCGCGTCAGTGATGAGTCCATTCGCCGCATTCGGGTCTTCCAAGAAGACTGCTATGTGTCCATCGACTACAAACGACAAACCGTGGAGCTGGCGCGAAAGCACGCGGCAGGGATCGACCGCCAGACCCTGACCGTCCAACGACGGCCGCCGCTCGATGAAGAACTCGCAGCCTTCTTGCATGCGATCCGCACGAAGCAACGGCCGCCCCTGCCTGCGCCCCGCCAACTAGCGGGGCGGGCAGGGGTCTCCGGCAAAGACGCTCGAGAGGCCCTGGCGCTCGCCCTGCAGATTGAACGGGCCATGCGCCGTGTTTCATCGAAAACAACGCGCTTGTGACACCGATGGAATAACCAATGACCAAATTCCAAGTTCCAAATAAATTCCCAATGACCGAAATTCCAAGCTCCAAACGTTTGGTGATTGGTGCTTGGTTATTGGTCATTGTTTGGTTATTGTCCGCCGGAGGCGGATCCGCCCCTCGCCTTGAACGAGAGGGCGGAGGATTTGGTGCTTGGTCATTTGCCGTGTAGTCACCCAACCCATGCCATCCATCTGCCTCGTTGCTGGTGACCCCTCCGGCGATGCCCACGCAGCCCGCCTCGTTGAGGCCTTAACACGTCAGGAGCCAACGCTGACTTTCGCTGGCCTTGGCGGGCCGCAGATGCGTCAAGCTGGTGTGGACCTGCTCGATGACCTCACCCAAAGTGCCTCGATCGGTCCGTTTGACGCAGCCAAACATCTGCGACGTTTTGCCCAAGCCCGCCGACGCTTCGCATCCCACCTCACCACCACGCCACCCGACCTGGTCATCCTCGTCGACTTTGGCGACTTCAACCTGCCGGTCATCGCGCCGCTGGTCAAGCGGTATGGGATTCCAATTGTGTACTACGTCAGCCCGCAACTGTGGGCCTGGGGCCAATTCCGCGTGCGGTGGGTCAAGCGCTATGTGGATCGTATGCTCGTGTTGTTCAAGTTCGAAGAACCGTTTTACCGGCGCCACGGGGTCCCCGTGACGTGGGTCGGCCATCCGTTGATCGACACCGCCAAGGCGTCGGTCCCACGCGAGCACGCGCAACGAGAGTTGGGCCTGAATCCCTGGCGCATGACCGTGGGGCTCTTGCCTGGATCGCGCGCGCAAGAGATCACAAGACACCTCCCGCTCCTGCTCAACACGGCCAAGCGGATTGCCTGGCACATGCCGGGCGTGCAGTTTCTCCTGCCTAAAGCTGCGCATGTTCCAGCACAGCTCTTTGCCGCCATTCAGCGATTTCCTGAGCTCGATGTCATCGTGTGCGACAACCGCCTCTACGACTGCCTCCAAGTCATGGAAGGATGCGTCATTGCGTCAGGGACCGCAACCCTTGAGGCGGCATTGTTTGAAGTGCCGATGGTGGTGGTGTATCGCACCTCTGCCCTGACGTATCTGGCGGCGAAATTCGCGATTCGCGTCCCGCACATTGCGATCGTCAACCTCATCACCGATGAAGCGATCGTGCCGGAATATGTCCAACACCGGGCCACCCCGAACCGATTGGCTGAGGATTTAGTCAGCCTCTTACGCCATCCCGAGCGAAAGACCACCATGCAGCAACGCTTGCGTACCCTCAAAGAGCGGCTTGGACCTCCCGGAGCGATCGAGCGAGCCGCTCAGGCTGTCCTTGAAGAATTAGACGTTCAGAAGTCAGAAGACAGAAAACAGAAGACAGATACTAGACCTGTATAGGCGCTTGGGGGTGATCTGACTTCTGTCCTCTGTCTTCTGAATGGGTTGTTAGAGGAGGGGGAGGTAGGTCTTCAGTTCGTAGTCAGTGATGGTCCGATGGAACCGCTCGCACTCGATGCGCTTATTTCTGAGGAACGACTCGAACGCGTGGTCCCCCAGCACCCGGCGCAGGAGCGTGCTACGCTGGGCGAGGTCAATCGCCTCCTCGAGCGTCCCCGGCAGCATGTGAATCTTGCGCTTGGTTCGTTCCTGCTCGCCCATCTCAAAGACATTCTGCTCCGTCGGTGGGATGAGCGTGTACCGTTTCTCGATCCCCTCTAAGCCTGCCGCGAGGATCACGCTGAACGCCAGGTAGGGATTACACGCAGGATCCGGTGAACGCAGCTCAATCCGCGTGGCAGATTCCTTCCCTGGTTGGTACATCGGGATGCGCACGAGGTCCGAGCGATTGTGCGTGGCCCACGTCACATAGACCGGGGCCTCGTAGCCTGGTACCAAGCGCTTGTAGGAATTGACCCATTGATTGAACACGAGGGTGAGCTCCCCGACGTGCGCGAGGATCCCGGCCAAAAAGTGTTTCGCGGTCTTGGACAAATGGTGCACACCCTTCGGATCGAAAAAGGCGTTGCGCTCACCCTTAAAGAGCGACATGTTGACATGCATCCCTGAGCCGTTCTTGCCCGCGAGGGGTTTCGGCATGAAGCTCGCATACACGCCGTGCTTGAAGGCGATTTCCTTGACGACCAATCGATAGGTCATCACGTTATCGGCCATCGTCAGGGCGTCGGTATAGCGAAAGTCGATCTCATGCTGCGAGGGAGCCGCCTCATGGTGCGAGTACTTGATCCCGATCCCCATGTCCTCCATGGCCAGGATGATATCGCGGCGTAAATCAGAGGCGGCATCCAGCGGGGTGAGATCGAAGTAGGTTCCCTGGTCAAGCGGGGTGGGGTCGTCTGCGCTTTTGAAGAAGAAAAACTCCAGTTCCGGCCCGACGTAGAAGGTGTAGCCGGCCTGCGACGCCTTGGCGAGATTGCGCTTGAGTACGTAGCGCGGGTCTCCCTCGAAGGGTTTGCCGCCAGGCAGACGGATGTCGCAGAACATCCGGGCGACGGCGTTTTCCTTCGGACGCCAGGGCAGAATGACGAAGGTGTTGGGATCGGGCATCGCCACCATGTCCGATTCATCGATGCGCGCAAACCCCTCGATGGAGGACCCGTCAAACCCCATGCCCTCTTCAAGGGCTGCCTCCAGCTCGTCAATCGTAATCGCGACGCTCTTTAAAAAGCCCAGGATATCGGTAAACCACAGACGGATGAACCGCACATCGTGCTCCTTGGCGAGGCGCAGGACGTAGGCTTTATCTTTCCGATGGGCCGAGGCTTTCACTTTCACAGGGGCAGGCATGGGGGCTTTCATTCCTCAACGACCATCCCAATGGGAGTCGGGAAGAAAAACGGGGCACAGTTTCTGTGGCCCCGTTTTTCTCTCCGTTGGCAGCGCCTTGAGGCTGTGTTCAAATGTCAAAGTACAGGTAGAACTCGTACGGGTGAGGCCGCAGGCGAATGGCGTCGACCTCTTTGGTGCGCTTGTACTCGATCCAGGTGTCGATGATGTCTTGGGTGAAGACATTCCCTGTGAGCAGGTACTTGTGGTCTTGCTCGAGGGCATCAAGAACCTCTTCGAGGCTGCCTGGGGTGGACTTGATTTTCGCGGCTTCCTCCGGCTCGAGTTCATAGAGGTCTTTGTCCACGGGCTTGCCAGGGTCAATCCGATTCTGGATTCCATCCAAGCCTGCCAAGAGCATCGCGGCAAACGCGAAGTAGGGATTACACGAAGGATCTGGTGCCCGGAACTCGACCCGCTTGGCCTTGGGGCTCTTCGTGTAGACGGGAATCCGCGCACACGCCGAGCGGTTGCGCTGCGAGTAGACCAGGTTGATGGGCGCCTCGTAGCCGGGCACAAGCCTCCGGTAGGAGTTGGTGGTTGGCGCACAGAATGCCAGTAGCGAGGGGGCGTGTTTGAGGAGCCCCCCGATATACCAGCGACACATCTGGCTCGTCAAGGCATAGCCGCTCTTGTCGAAGAAGAGGTTCCGGCCATCCTTCCAGAGGCTTTGGTGGACGTGCATGCCGCTGCCATTATCCTGGAAGATGGGCTTGGGCATGAAGGTGGCGACCTTCCCGAACTCCCGGGCCGTGTTCTTCAAGATGTACTTGTACAGCAGGACCTGATCGCACATCCGGGTCAAGCTGCGAAACACCATGTCAAACTCACCCTGGCCCGCCGTCCCGACCTCATGGTGGTGGACCTCAATGTTGATCCCGGCTTTGATCATCCGCAGCATGATCTCGGAGCGCAAGTCCTGGAGTTTATCCATTGGCGGCACCGGGAAGTAGCCTTCCTTGTACCTCGGCCGATACGCCAGGTTTGGCTGCTCATCCTTCCCAGCGTTCCACACCCCTTCTTCAGAGTCGATGAAGTAGTAGCCAGAACGGGTGTCTTGGTCAAAGCGGGCGCTGTCGAAGATGTAGTGCTCAAGTTCAGGACCCCAGTAACTCACATCCGCGATCCCGGTCGCTTTGAGGTAGCGTTCCGCCTTCTTGGCAATAAACCGCGGGTCACGTTCATAGGACTGTTCCGTCACTGGGTCTTTGACGTCGCAGACGAGGCTGATGGTGGGGACTTTTAAGACAGGATCGATGAACACGCTGGTCGGATCCGGAAGGAGGAGCATATCGCTCTCGTGGATCTTCTGGAACCCGCGGATCGAGGACCCATCAAACCCGATCCCGACGGTGAACAGCTCTTCGTTGAGATCCGTGGCGGGGATCGAGAAGTGCTGCCACAAGCCAGGCATGTCGCAGAACTTCAAATCCACGACCTGGATCTTATTGTCTTTCGCAAGCCGCACCACCTCCTGCCAGTTTCCAGGGCGTGTCCTCACTAACGCCTCAGCTTCTTTCACTGCGGCTTCAGCGTTTCTCCCTGTAACTCGTGTCACTGTGCGGGTTTTCGAACGTGTCGTCGCCATTACCCGTCTCCTCCTTCGTCTCCTTGGCATCGCGGTCAACCCTCTTCTCGCTCCTCCCACAGAGCTTCTTATGATAGGGGCTAACCGCGTCGATTGTCAACGATGAAACAAGCCGGGCACGCCCTTTAGAGGGCGGCGTCGCCCCGCTCGCCGGTCCGGATGCGCACAGCGTCTCGCACATCCGTAACGAAGATCTTCCCATCGCCCACCGCACCCGTCTTGGCGGCCTTGACGAGGGCTTGGATGATCCGCTCCGCGTCCGCGTCGCTTGCCACGATCTCCAGCTTCACCTTCGGCAAGAAGTCCACACGGTAGGTTTCGCCCCGCCACTGCTGGGTGATTCCCTTCTGCTTGCCGTGGCCTTCCGCCTCGGTGACGGTGATCCCTGGATAGCCGACGGCCTCGATCGCCTTACGAACCTCATCGAGCTTCTCAGGCCGAATGATCGCCTCAATCTTCTTCATGGTGGCACTCCTTGTCCTCGCTTGTCCGCTAATCTCTTGGGTTAAGACCTCAGACATGTCGCTATCTCCTGGCCGGCTCGCCCGTCCCCACGAGGGCTTCGCTCATGATGGGAAGCGTCTTCCTCGTCACGAAGTCCGGATAGCAGGTCTGACCATGCTCGCCCAGATCCAGACCCTCGATCTCCTCGTGGATGCTGACGCGAAGGCCTATGGTCGCTTTGATCAGGGCCCACGCCAGGAGTGACAGCGCGAACACGGTGACGCCGGCCGCCACGACACCAAGGGCCTGCGTCGTCAGCTGTCCCAAGCCCCCGCCGTAGAAGACCCCCGCCGTTTTGGCCGGCGTCCACTGCGACTCAGCCAACAGCCCGATGGACAAGGTGCCCCACATGCCATTGATGAGGTGAACCGAAATGGCCCCAACCGGGTCATCCACTTTCAAGATGCGGTCGAAGAAGAGCACGGACTCCACCACCAGCCACCCGGCGACCGCCCCGATGATGACGGAACTC
>CAYJTP010000024.1:0-24024 GCA_964373175.1 uncultured Planctomycetales bacterium | reverse complement strand
CTAGTCTTGGCGAAACTGCTGCCACAGCCGGCGGAACCGGCTTTCATACAACAGCGGGTAGAGCGCCTGCTTATCCGGAAACAGCTGAGCCAAGGTCTCCCGCAACCTCGTTTTTTGGATCTCGATGTCGATTTCAGGGACCTCGCCGGAGATGATCATCTCGCAAATCCGATCGGCCTGGCGCTGCAGGAGCGCAAGATGCTCATCTTCGTCACAGAGCGCCTTGAGCCTCACGGTCAGCTCTTCAAAGACCGTCTTCCAGTTGCCGCTCGAGAGCGGGATAAGCTCCACATCTTTGCGGCGTTTCAAGGTTTGAAGAAACGGCAGCGACTGGATCCCACCCGTCGCCACCACCCGAGGCCCACGAGCCACCGCGTCCTCCACCGCCTGTCGGAAAGCCTGAGAGCAGAGTTCCATTTTCCCAATCTCATCGATGAACACGATGAGGGCCTTGCGGATCGCTCGACGGATGATCGCCACGGCGAGATCATCCAACACCGCGACATTGACGCGATAGCCGCCGACCCGATACGGACTCTCCACTCGACGGTGGGCCAAGAGCGCTTGGCGGCCATCCAGGCTGCTCAACCAAAAGCCGAGCCGCTCGCCGTCCTCCCGGAGTTCCTCGGTAAAAAACCCGTCAATCGGATACCCGCGCAGATCCTGCGTCAGCCGCTTGATGAGGGTGGTCTTCCCGACCCCAGGGCGACCAACGATCAACAAGTGCTTCACGAGTCAATCCCTAGTGACCGGCCGTTATTCAATCTGGGAAGGTCGAAGCGGGGGCAAGATGGGCGCAAAGTCCTTCGGAACGGGGAGGAAGAAGGTCACCACTTCATAGACGCCCACGCCGGTTCGAATGACGCCCTTCACGAGCCCAATGGCAAGCCCCGAGAACATCGTGGTGACCGGGTCTCGCTCGGAGTACCGGGTATGGATCGTCGCGGGGATCTCGGCCCACCCAATGGCGATATTCCCAGCACCTCGGCCGAGCTTCTCCAGCGCCGGATACCAGTGGTGACGCACGAGGGCTTCGTCAACCCGGCCTGTTCCTTGCGGCTGGCTGGACGGCGCTGCCCAAGCGACGCTCAGCGTCACCAGGCATCCGACCAGGAGACCTCCGACCTGTGCGACTCGTCTTGCGTGCATCAACCCCTCCCGTTGTTCATCTTTGGTCACCGCCACACTCAGATGATCACGCCCATCGCTTTGAGGCTCACGACCTTGTCTGCACCGAGAATGAGATGGTCCAGGACCTCGATTCCCAAGAGCTTGCCTGCTTGGACGAGCCGTTTGGTCAGCGTCAGATCATGATCGGAAGGCTCAGGATCGCCTGAGGGATGGTTGTGGGCGATAATCACGCACGCCGTCGAGGCCAGGATCGCTTCTTTGAAGAGCTCACGGGGATGAACGAGGCTCGCGGAGAGACTCCCGACGGCAATCGGGGCTAGGCGAATGACGCGATGTCGATTGTCTAGGAGCAGCGCCACGAAGTGTTCTTTCTTTTTGCCGGCGAGCGAGGGACGGATCAGTTCCGACGCCGCCTCGGCCGTTTCGATCACTTGAGGCGATTCGGATGGAATCTTAGCGATGCGCCGGGCAAGCTCCACTGATGCTTTGAGCTGAACCGCCTTGGCGTGACCGATCCCTCGGACCCCAGCCAGCTGCTCGACGGACGCTTCCGCGATACCGTAGAGCGACCCAAACGTCTTCAAGAGCCGCTGCGCTGTCACCAAGACGGATTCACCCGCAATCCCGCGTCCTAGAATACAGCACAGCAGCTCCTGTTGGGACAGCGCCTCCGGCCCCAGGTGGATGAGACGTTCCCGAGGCCGTTCGGATGGAGGAAGATCACGAACCGTCAGCGTCATAGCCATCCTGGATGGCATCTTAGCGAAGGTCCGGTGGTTTGTCGAGCCGCAAGGCCATGCAGCAGTTCACCGTCCTGAGGCCTGCCACATCCACCAGGCAAGACCCCCTGAGAGGATGAGGGCCGCCCAACTCACCCCTATCGGAATAGACCAGGTTCCGATGACCACAGAGGTCTGCGTGACAAGGCGCCAGGCGTGCAGCACAAAGACCAGTCCAAAGATGCCTGACGCGACTCGACAAGCCTGAGACGTTCGATTCGCCATCGCGCACCTCCCTCTGCTCTTTCAGATTATACGCCAACCGCCTATCGAAAGCGCGTGACCCCGACCTGGGCACAGACTGACACAAGCGGGCATGCGCTGCACCACGGCGAGGTCGGATGACACAGGTTCTGCCCAAAGGTCACCAACAGATCGTTCAGAATCATCCAATGTTGCTTAGGCAAGATCTTGCGCAGGGCAAATTCGGTCTGCTCTGGCGTCTTGGTCTTGACGTAGCCCCAGCGATTCGTAATGCGATGGACGTGGGTGTCGACGCAGATGCCAGGTTTGTGATACGCCAGCGTCACGACGAGATTCGCGGTCTTGCGTCCCACCCCCTTGAGGGTCAAGAGCTCCTCGAGGTCATCAGGCACGCGCCCCCCATATCGAGTGAGGAGGTGGTGGCAGATCGTCTTGATGCGGCGCGCCTTGGTCCGATAGAACCCCACGGGATAGATCGCCCGCTCAATCACGCGAATCGGCAGCTGCACCATCGCCTGAGGAGTCCGCGCCAATCGAAACAACCGCTGACAGGCCCCCTGTGTGGTGGCGTCCTGCGTGCGCAGGCTCAAGAGGCAGCCAATGAGCGTCGTAAACGGATCTTCCTTGTAGTGGCCGACGACCGGCTCTTGCCACTGCCGGACCGCACGCTTGAGTTTTCGGATGACCTCGTCGATATTCCGATTGGTGACCATGTCGAGTTAGTTTTATGCTAGCGCACGCAGATGCGCCTCAACGCTTCGGGACAGCGCGGTCACATGGTACCCGCCCTCGAGGACCGACACCAGCCGTCCTGGGCAGCACGTGTTCACAATCTTCAAGACGAGCTTGGTCAGCTCGTTGTACCCAGACTCGGTCACGTGTAGCCCAGCCAACGGATCGTCGCGATGCGCATCGAATCCGGCTGAGATGAGCACGAACTCTGGTTTGAACGCAAACGCCTTGGGGACCAGCTCGTTTGTGAACGCTTGAATGAGCTCCGCATCGCCGCTTCCAGCAGGAAGCGGAACGTTGACCGTGAATCCTCTCCCCTGCCCTTTACCGATTTCTTCGCGGGAGCCCGTACCGGGATAGAATGGATACTGGTGGGTGCTGAAGTACAACACGCTGGGATCGTCATAGAAGATGGCTTGGGTGCCGTTGCCATGATGGACGTCCCAATCGACGATGAGCACTCGCGAGAGCTTGTAGTGAGCCTGCGCATACCGCGCCCCGATGGCGACATTGTTGAACAGGCAAAACCCCATGGCGCGATCGCGCAACGCATGATGCCCCGGGGGACGCACTGCGCAGAACGCCGCTGCCAGGCGCCCGCAGATGGCCTCATCGATCGCCTGCGTCACCGCACCAACCGCCCGCAGGGCTGCTTCCCATGAACCGGGCGAGACGACCGTATCAGGATCAAGCGCCATAGGACCATGGGGGCAGGCCTGCTCAATCGCCTCGATGTAGGTGGGCGGATGAACCAACGCGACGAGGTCTCGTGTGGCAGGATCAGGCTCAATCAGCCGCAGGCGGTCCCAGAGGTCGGTCGCTTGCAGGTGGGTCAGAATCGCGTGGAGCCGCTCGGGCCGTTCAGGGTGCCCGGGCCCAGTATCGTGCTCCAGAAAGCAAGGGTGATAAAAGAGTCCGATCGTCACAGGAAAGCACCAATCACCAAATCCTCCGCCCTCTCGTTCAAGGCGAGGGGCGGATCCCTGCCCGCCCTTCATGCTGCGGGGCAGGCGGGCGCCTCCGGCGGACAATGACCAAACAATTACCAATCACCAAGCACCAAATTCCAAACAGCTCATTTTGGTGATTGGTCATTGGAATGTCTTTGGTGCTTGCCCGCCCCGGCTTGGGAGTCGCCAGGCGGGCCGGGGGAATTTGGTGATTGGAATTTTTCAGTTACCAGATGCCGTCAAATAGCTCTCGGACTTTTGCGGTCACACTCGGAGCCGTCATCAGCGATTCTCCGATGAGGACCGCATGCACACCAAGCGCCAAAAGACGCGTGGTCTCTTCGTGAGTCTGGATGCCGCTTTCCGCCACGATGAACGTGCCGTGTGGAATCTTCGGGATGAGCCGTGCCGTCGTGTCGTGATCCATCTCAAACGTCCTCAGGTCACGGTGGTTGATCCCGATGAGCGCAGTCCCCCTGCGCAGGGCCCTGGTGAGATCCTGTTCGGTATGGACTTCTACCAGCGCATCGAGTCCTAACGTCTCCGCAAGGAGCAGGAATTGGCTCAGGTCCTTGTCTGTCAGCACCTGGACGATCAGCAGGACCGCATCTGCTTGGGCGTGGGCGGCTTCGTACAGCTGATACGCGTCAATGATGAAATCTTTCCGGAGGATTGGAATCTCCACAAACTGCTTGACGTCTCGGAGGATGTCGAGATTTCCGCCGAAGAAGCGCTCATCGGTGAGCACTGATAGAGCTGAAGCTCCAGCTTCTTCCAGTTGCTGCGCCAAGCTCACGGGATCAAACCGCTCGCGTAGCATGCCCTTGGAGGGAGACTTGCGTTTGAGCTCGGCGATGAGCGCAAGAGGTTTACCGGCATGGGTGAGCGCCTCGCGAAACCGATGCGGGGTCGCACACCCATGCACCCGTTTCTTCAGCTCCTCAAACGGCAGCCGCTGTTTCGCCGCGTCAACTTCGTGGCGCTTGGCAGCGAGGATCTCGTCGAGGATCATTTTGTGTTTGTGTAAAGAGCCCCGAAATCACCAATCACCAAATCCTCCGCCCTCTCGTTCAAGGCGAGGGGCGGATCCGCCTCCGGCGGACAATGACCAAATAATCACCAATCACCAAGCACCAAATTCCAAACAACGATCCTCGTTTCTGTGTCACTCAGCAACCCGTTTGGTGATTGGTTATTGGTCATTTCTTGCGATTTGAGAGCTCGATGACCCGCTCCAGGAGGTCACGCGCCCGACCTGACTCAAGAGCGGTTTCCGCCTTGGCGATCCCCTCGAGGACGCTGCGGGCGTGGTCAGCCACATAGATCGCACAGCCGGCGTTCAGCGCGATGACGTCTCGTTGAGGTGAGGGTTTGCCGGCGAGCACCTCGCGCGCAAGCGTGGCATTGGTTGCTGGATCGCCCCCACGCAAGTCCTCAAGGCGTGCGCGCGAGAAACCACACTCTTCCGGACGCAGCCACCATGTTTCGATCGCCCCTGGACGAATCTCCAGCACCTGGGTCTCCTTTGTCGTCGTCACCTCATCCAACCCATCGAGCCCGTGCACCACCATCCCATGACGAATCCCTAAGCGTTTGAGAGCATCCGCCATCGGCACCATCAGCCGCTCATCAGAAACCCCGACCAGCTGAGACGTTAAGGCGGCGGGGTTGGCCAGCGGTCCGATGAGGTTAAAGATCGTCCGGATCCCCAGTGCTCGACGGATAGCCGCCACCGCCTTCATGGCCGGGTGAAACAGCGGGGCGTAACAAAACCCAAACCCCAGTTCCTCGATGGAGCGCGCGACTCGCTCCGGCGGCGCGTCAAGGTTCAGCCCGAGCGCGTTGAGGACATCGGCGCTCCCACAGCGGCTCGACGCAGCGCGATTGCCGTGTTTCGCGACCCGCACCCCGCACGAGGCGGCGACAAGGGCCGCGAGGGTTGAGATGTTGAACGTCCCCTGCTGATCCCCGCCGGTCCCACAGGTATCGCACAGTTCCAGGGGGTTCGTCAGTGGAAGCGCAACGGCATGGTGACGCAGGACGCGGACTGCCACCGCGATCTCTTCAGCCGTTTCCCCTCGTGTGGCCAACCCCTGCAAGAACGTGCGGATGTCGTCCGTGGCCATGGCGCCGGTCATGATCCGTTCCATTGCCTGACTCATGGCCTCGGTACTCAATGGGTGCTGCACTAGTGCTTCAATGGTTTGGCTCATCAGGCGCGATGGGTCTTGCGGAAGGCCTTGACGAGATCCAGGAAATTGCGCAGGAGGTCTTTGCCGGGTTTGGTCAAAATCGATTCCGGGTGGAACTGGACCCCGTAGACCGGAAACTGTTTGTGCCGCAGGCCCATAATTTCTCCCTCGCTCGTCCACGCCGTCACCACGAGGGTCTTTGGCAGATCCTCTCGACGGACGATCAAGGAATGGTAGCGGGTCGCTTCAAAGGGATTGGGGAGATGGCGGAAGATCGCCTCCCCGTCGTGGTGAATCCGAGACGTCTTGCCGTGCATCAGGCGCTTGGCCCGCACGACCGCTCCGCCAAACACCTCCCCCAGGCATTGGTGACCGAGGCACACCCCTAAGATGGGGAGGCGATTCGCGAAGGTCCGGATGAGGTCATTAGAAATGCCGGCATCTTTCGGACTCCCCGGACCTGGAGAGATCACGATGCTCGTTGGCTTGAGCGCCTCGACGTCTTTCACCGTCATCTGGTCGTTGCGCACCACCACCAACTCCTCGCCCAGCTCGCCGAGATACTGCACGAGGTTGTAGGTAAAGGAGTCGTAGTTATCGACCATCAAGATCATCAAAAAGAACTCCGCGTCAGTGAACCAGTTTGCCAGTTCGCCGGTTAACGGGTGAAGCCTCGTTCGGCCAAACGGATCGCTTCCAAGCACCCTTTGGCCTTGTTAACGGTCTCCTCATACTCTCGTCGGGGATTGGAGTCCGCCACGATCCCTGCACCGGCCTGGATGTAGGCGCGGCCCTGCTTCATGAGGATCGTCCGGATGGTGATGCAGGTATCGAGGTTTCCGGAGAAACTAAAATACCCCACCGCCCCGGCATAGGGGCCACGATCGTCCCGTTCGAGCTGCGCGATGATCTCCATCGCCCGCACTTTGGGCGCTCCAGTCACCGTCCCAGCGGGAAATGTGGCCCGCAGGACGTCGAAGGCGTTGTTGCCCCGCTGGAGCCTGGCCCGCACCGCACTCACCAAATGCACGACATGCGAATACTTTTCGATGACCATCAATTCCGGCGTTGTGACGGATCCGATCCGCGCCACCCGACCGAGGTCGTTTCGGCCAAGATCAACGAGCATGAGGTGTTCGGCCCGCTCCTTGGGACTGCGCAACAACTGCTGGGTCAATCGTTCATCCTCGTGATCGTCCAGTCCACGCCGTCGCGTGCCGGCGATCGGCCGTGTCTCGATGAGGCCGCCCTCACAGCGAACCAGCATCTCGGGTGACGAACCCACCAAGCCTATCGGACCGAACCGCAAGAAATACATATAGGGAGAGGGGTTCAACGAACGCAGTGCCCGGTAGACATCAAGTGGATCACCGTGGACCTGCCGCTCGAACCGCTGAGACAGGACCACCTGGATGACGTCACCCGCGCGAATGTACTGTTTGGCTCGAGTGACCATTTGGACGAATTGCGATCTCGAGAGATTCGAGTGCACCACGGGCTGGCGGGCGCGCGGTGGGGGACGTTGGACTCTCCGTCGAGGCGGCGTTCCGCTCAGGGTCCGTGCCAGTGTCGTAATCTGCGAGCAGCAGCGTCGATATACCTCGCGCAGATTCGCGCCCTCTGTGAATGCATTGACCACCAACAGCATCTTATGCTTGGCATGGTCAAAGATCACCATCGACTCCGTGAGCATCAGCATGATCTCCGGGGCCTTGAGCGTATCACGTTGGTGAGCCGGCAAGCGCTCGATGAACCTCACCGTGTTGTAGCCCAGATAGCCCACCAGTCCCCCGTAGAACCGGGGAAGCTGGGGAATCGGTACGACTCGAAAACGGCTCATGAGGCGCTCGAGTTCCGCCAGCGGATCCCGATCGGTGCGATACCGCGTGACGACAACGCGCCGAGAGCCCTGACGCTCAATGAGCTCGATGTCCCGACCATCACTCTTGAAGAGGAGGACGGGCCGGCTGCCGAGAAACGAAAAGCGAGCCACCTTCTCCTCACCCTCAACCGATTCGAGCAAGAAGCTCGTCTTGCCGTCATCAAGTTTCAAGAAGGCGCTGACCGGGGTTTCCAGATCCGCCACGAGCTCCCCCCAAACTGGAATCACGGTCGCCTGTTTGGCGAATCGACAGAAGTCACGAAACGAGGGTCGGATCTCCATGGTCAGGGCCGATAGACTTTGGCAGGATCGAAGACTCGACGCTCAGAAGTCACCAGCCGTTTCCCATGACCCAGCCGGCGAAAATAACACGTAAAGTATCCTTGATGGCACGCGGCGACACGCTGCTCCACCAGAAAGAGCAGCGATTTTCCCTCGCAGTCAACCCGGACCTGGCGGATCGCCTGAATGTGCCCGGAGGTCTCACCTTTGAGCATCAGCCTGCCTTGAGAACGGCGAAACAGATAGACCTTCCCTTCTCGGAGGCTTGTCTCCAGGGCTTCCCGGTTGAGGTAGCACAGCGTCAAGACCCGCTTCGACTTCGCATCCTGAATGATGGTGGGAATCAGCCCCTGGCCGTCAAACTGCAGGACGTCAAGCAGCGCTGTGGGGTCAGGCTGTCGTGTTGTCCGAAAGCGTCGCGTCATCCCCGCACCACGATTCCTTGCTTCGCCAAAGAGGTCTTGACCTGTCCAATCGTCAACTGACCAAAGTGAAATAACGAGGCCGCGAGCGCCGCATCAGCTCGGCCCTCAGTGAGCACGTGCGCAAAATGTTCCAGTTTCCCTGCCCCTCCAGAGGCCACCACCGGGATGCCGACGGCTTGCGCGACGGTCTTGGTCAACTCGAGGTCATAGCCATCTTGGGTGCCGTCGCGATCCATGCTGGTGAGCAGGATCTCCCCAGCCCCAAGCGCCTCAGCTTGTTTCGCCCATTCCACCGCATCTTTATCGGTGGGGGTTCGGCCGCCATGAATGTACACTTCCCACCGGATCTTTTCTCTGTCTGCTGTCTGTCTTCGCTTGGCATCGATCGCCACCACAATGCACTGATTCCCAAATCGTTCTGAGGCTTCGCGGACCAGCTCGGGATGTTCCACGGCGGCCGTATTCATCGACACCTTATCTGCCCCAGCATTCAACAGGCTTCGCACATCACCGACGGTTCGAATCCCGCCTCCCACGGTGAGCGGCATAAAGGCAACCTCGGCCGTTTTGCTCATGACCTCGATCATGATCGAGCGTTGTTCGACGCTGGCCGTGATGTCAAGGAAGACCAGTTCGTCGGCTCCCGCCTCGTTGTAGGCTTTGGCCGCTTCAACCGGATCCCCGGCGTCGCGCAGGCTGACAAACTTCACCCCCTTGACGACCCGCCCGCGATCCACATCAAGACACGGGATGATGCGCTTCGCTAACATCCATCCTCACGAGGAGGAGCCGCCTTCGATCACGCGGACAGCCTCCTGTAAATCGATGCGTTCCTCATAGAGCGCCTTGCCGACAATCGCTCCCACCACCCCTTGCGGCTCAAGGGCCTTGAGTCGCTTCAGGTCCTCAAGTGTGGAAATCCCTCCTGAAGCGATCACGTGCACCGGTCCCAAGCCCGCGATCTCAGTCAAGAGTTCAACATTAGGCCCTTGGAGGGTGCCGTCTCGAGACACATCGGTGCACACCAACCACTCCACCCCAAGCATCAACACACTGCGCGCCAGTTGTCCAGGCGTGACGTTCGTGGACGACACCCAGCCACGTGAGACGACCTGGCCGGCTCGGGCATCGATGGCGACCGCGATCTTCGGCCCATAGCGATCTGCGGCCTCTTGGACAAACACCGGGTCTTCACAGGCTTTCGTCCCAAGGATCACCCGTTTGGCGCCCGCCGCAAGACATCGGCTTAAGGTGTCTTTACTGCGGATGCCTCCGCTTAACTCGACGTGCAGTCCAGAGTCCTGGATGATGCGCTCAGCGATCGGCAGGTTGCGGTAGTGCCCGTCAAACGCGCCGTTGAGATCCACGACGTGCAGCCAGCTCACCCCCGCGGCCTTCCACCGCTTGGCCACCGCCACCGGATCGTCGGAGTAGGTGGTCACCTCGTCACGCTTCCCCTGAGTCAAGCGCACGACGTTGCCATCTAATAAATCGATCGCAGGGAGGATCACCATGTTTACGAGGAAATAACCAAACACCAAATCCTCCGCCCTCTCGTTCAAGGCGAGGGGCGGATCCGCCTCCGGCGGACAATAACCAAACAATCACCAAGAAGCAAGCACCAAATTCCAAACAAACGTATTTGATTCGGAAGGGAGTAAGAGTATGTTGGTTTGGTAATTGATGATTGGAGCTTGGAATTTATTTGGTGATTGGAATTTGGTCATTGGTCATTTCGTCGATCTTACAGTGCGGCAAAGTTCGCAAGCAACTTCAAGCCAAGGGTCTGGCTTTTTTCCGGATGAAACTGCGTCGCAAAGAGGTTCTTGTGCCACACCATGACCGGAAATCGCCCGCCGTAGTCCGATTCAAGCGCAACAACCGTCCGATCGGAGGGATCGGCGTAGTAGGAGTGCACGAAGTAGAAAAAACTTCCCTCAGGAATTCCCTGGAGCAGTGGACATCCATTCTGTCCTCTGTCCTCTGTCCTCTGTCCTCTGTCCTCTGTCCTCTGTCCTCTGATCACCTGATTCCACCCCATGTGGGGAATCTTATAGGACGCGGGTACGGTCAGCCGCTTGACGGTTCCTGCCAAGACCCCAAGGCCCGAAGCGCCCTCCCCTTCCTCGCTGTGTTCAAAGAGCAGCTGCAAACCGAGGCAAATCCCCAGATACGGTTTGTCGGATGCGACGGCCGCTTTGATCGGTTCAAGGAGCCGGCGAGCAGTCAGCTCCTGCATCGCCGCAGGAAAGGCGCCGACCCCAGGCAGGATGAGCTTGTCCGCCCGCTCCACGTCACGCGGATCGCTGGTGACGCGCACGCGCGCTCCGAGATGCTCAAGGGCCTTCGCGACACTGCGCAAGTTGCCCATCCCATAATCCACAACGACAATCATTGTCGAACGCTCAATAACCAAGCACCAAATTCCCCCGGCCCGCCTGGCGACTCCCAAGCCGGGGCGGGCAAGCACCAAATAAATTCCAAGAACCAATAAACCAATCACCAACACGTTTGGTCATTGGAATTTTGGTATTGGTGATTATTTGGGATTTGGAATTTGGTCATTGGAATTTACTCAATGAGTCACAGGCGGCCCTTGGAGGAGGGCACGCCCCGCACGCGGGAGTCACGCGCAACCGCTTGGGACAGCGCCTTGGCCAGGGCTTTGAACACCGCTTCGCTGGTGTGGTGGAAGTCTTCGCCTGAAAAGAGATCCACGTGAAGGGTCAGCCGACCGGCCCGGACAAACGACTCAAGCCAGTGCTCAAGATCGCCCCACCCATAGGAGGTCCCTGAACCCTTCAACCGGCTGCGCGAGGGACGCTGATCGCGCATCACCAACTTCGGCCGCCCGGAAAGATCCAGCACGACCCTCGCCAGCGCTTCCTCCATGGGCACGTACGCCCACCCGAATCGCTGGATGCCGGCGTGGTTGCCAAGGGCCTTGAGCAAGGCCTCCCCCACCACCAACCCAAGATCCTCATTGGTGTGGTGGAGATCCACCTCAAGATCCCCTTTGGCCCTGACCGAGAGCGCAAATCCCCCGTGGACCCCCACGAGGGTCAGCATGTGATCCAGGAACGGGATCCCGGATCGAACCGAGACCCCTCCCCGTCCCTCGAGGTCAAGGGAAACGACGATGTCGGTTTCTTTGGTCTTCCGTCTGACGATCGCGCGTCGCATGGTCACTCCTAGCGTCACCACGCCCCCTGGCCATCGACACAATCAATCACGTCAAGCGGACCTTGACTGAGTCAAAGTGCCTGGGCAGCCCTTCCAAGGCGGTCAGCCGTTCAAGGGGCTCGCGGACTTTCTCGAGGGCACTTTTGGTATACGAGATGACGTACGTTTTCCGGACAAAATCATCAACCCCTAAGCCCGAAAAGACCCGCGCCGAGCCGCTGGTGGGCAGCACGTGACTGGGTCCGGCAATGTAGTCCCCCACGGTCACCGGCGAGTATTGTCCCAAAAAGATCGCGCCAGCATGCTGGATCCGCTTGAGGAGCGTCTTCGGTGATTTCACCATAATTTGCAGATGCTCAGGGGCTAAGCCGTTGGCCGCCTCGGCGGCCTCTTCCAGGTTCTTGACAATGATACAGTAGCCGGAGGGCACTTGCTTTCTCGCCAGTTTCGCCAGGGCTTTTGACGTCGTAATGAGAAAACAGATGCCGCCCGCATGCTCCGTCTCAGCCATCAGATCCGTCAAGACATACTGAGGATTCGAGTAGCGGTTCGCGATGATCGCAATCTCCGACGGACCCGCCAAGGTGTCGATATCGACGACCCCGAAGACCTGACGTTTCGCCTCCACGACATACGCATTGCCTGGCCCAACGATCTTGTCCACTTTCGGAATGGTCTTGGTCCCAAAGGCAAACGCGGCGATCGCCTGCGCGCCGCCAACCTTGTAGATTTCATCCACGTGCAGGAGGCTGGCCACGACGAGGATGTTTGGATCCACACTTCCATCCTTGCGCGGGGGGGTGCTGAGCGCAATCTGTCTAACCTCAGCCTGCCTCGCTGGGATCACGGTCATATAGACGGTCGAGACCAGACTCGCGGTCCCTCCCGGGATGTAGACGCCGACGCGGTCAATGGGGTTGAACTTCTCAGCCAGCAGGACCCCATCATCCGCCGCGATGCGAACCGGTTTCATGCGGGGTTGGCCATAAAACGCCTGGACGTTCTGGATGGCTGCCTTCAGGTGCAGGACGAGGTTTGGGTCAATATGCTGAAAAGCCCCGGAAGTTTCGGCTTCAGTGACCCGGAGTTGCTTCGCGGTCAACCGGACCTTATCGAAGCGCCGGGTATAGCGCAAGACCGCCTCGTCCCCCTCCTGACGCACCGCATCAAGAATGTTGCGCACGCTCTCTTCAACCCGTCGCTTCCTGACGAGTTGGCGCGTACACAACCGCTGCCACGCTTGGCCGGTCGTTGAAATCAGTTTCATCGTTTGATCGCCTCACGCACGAAGCGCTCAGTCTGCTTGAGGGCTTCCGTGATGCGGGAGGGGTCTTTCCCGCCCGCTTGGGCAAAATCTGGCCGTCCCCCTCCCCCGCCCTTCGTGATGGCTGAGATGGTCTTCAACAACTCCCCCGCATGCACGCCTCGTTTGACAAGATCCGCCGTGACCGCCATGACCCAGGCGACGCTCGCCGCATCTTCTTTCGACGCCAGCACCGCCACACCAGACGTCAGGGAGCTTGTGATCGCATCGGCTAAGGAGGCTAACAGGTCGCGATCCGCGCCGTCGATCTGCGCCGTCACCACCGTCACGCCATCGATCCGTTTGGCTTCTGCGACAAGCTGCTTGGCCTGGATCTTCGCAAGCTCCTGCTTGAGCGTTTTCAGGTGTTTTTCAGCCGTTCGAAGTTGTTGGAAGAGCTCTTCAAGTCCCTGAAGCGCCTCGTGAGGCGGCCGGCTGAATCGCTCGGCTAGCTGCCTCAAGAGCTGCGATTCCTGTTGTTGGCGTTCCAGCGCGGTTGCTCCGACGATGGCTTCAATCCGCCTGGTCCCTGCGGCAATCGAGCTTTCCTCGATGATGCGAAAGGTCCCGATCAGCCCTGTGTGCACTAAATGCGTGCCTCCACACAACTCGTGGGAATAGTCACCAATCGAGACCACGCGCACCCGGCGGCCGTACTTCTCTCCAAACAACGCGAGCGCCCCAAGCCGCTTGGCCTCATCCAGTTCCATGTCATCGGTCTTGACGCCGTCTGAGGCGCGAACCCGATCGTTGACCAACTGTTCCACCTTGGCCCGCTGCTCATCACGCAGTCCCCCAAGCGAGGAAAAGTCAAAGCGCACGCGCTCGGCTTCGACGAGCGACCCGGCCTGGACCGCCGCATCCCCAAGCACCTTGCGCAGCGCCCAGTGGAGCAGGTGGGTGGCTGTGTGGCTTCTAGCCACCTTGAGCCGACGCTCGGCATTGACATGAGCGCGCACAGGATCATTGACCGCCACAGTGCCCTGTTTCACCTTCGCATGGTGGACCAACAGCTCATCGGCCCACTTGGTATCAAGAACCTCAAGGGTCCCCTTAGGAGCTTCGATGACTCCCTGATCACCGACTTGTCCCCCGGACTCGCCATAACAAGGCGAGCGATCGAGAATCACCCCGACTTCATCGCCAGCTTGAGCCTGCTTGGCCCATTCGCCAGCTTTCCAAATCCCTTTGACCACGGCGTCTGCCTGTAAGGTCTGGTAGCCGACGAACTCCGGCTTGATGTCTTCGCCAAGCCTCAAGGTCGTCGGAATAAAGATCCCCTGGCCAAATTGACTGGCGGCCCGGGAGCGCGCTTGTTGAGCCTTGAACGCCGTGTCAAACCCCGCTCGATCGACGGTGAATCCGTGTTCGCCGGCGATATCAACGGTGAGCTCAAGCGGAAACCCATAGGTATCATAGAGCTTAAACGTCTCCTCGCCTGCGATCACATGCCGGTTCGCCTTGCGACACGCCGCGATCATCGTCTCAAGGATCGCCATGCCGCTTTCCAGCGTGTCGACGAACTGTGTTTCTTCCTGCTCAATCGCCCGCTGAATCATCTGGCGTTTCGCGGCAAGGGCCTTCGCGTACGGCGAGTGCTGCATCGTCTTCTCAACTGAGTCGATGAGCGGGGCGAGCATGCTCCGTCCCGGCTCCACCTCGAAATCCAGCACGGCTCGGCCCAGCCGATAGGCTCGACGGATGAGCATTCGCAGGACATAGCCTCGCGATTCGTTGGATGGCAGCACACCCTCGGCAATTAAAAACACCATGGCCCTGAAGTGATCGGCGATTGCCCGCTCTGCGAAGACGAGTTGGTCGCGTTTGGCCTTCCGCCCTCGAGGAAGCCGCCGAATCGCCTCAAGAAGAGGCGTAAACAGATCCGTCTCGTAATCCGTCTCGGTCCCTTGGATCACACAGACAAGCCGCTCTAAGCCCATCCCGGTATCGATGTGCTTGCGTGGCAGCGCAACGAGCTGTCCACCCTCCTGCCGATCAAACTGCGTAAAGACAAGATTCCACACTTCAACGAACCGGCCGCAGTCGCAGCCTGGCATGCAGTCTGCGCGACCGGTGAGACACTTGCCGGTGCGATCAAAATGGACCTCTGAACACGGCCCACAGGGACCGTTTGGGCCTTGGGTCCTGGCATTCGCCGGCCAGAAGTTATCCGCTTCCCCCAGCCGCACGATCTTGTGGGCTGGCACCTTGATCTGGGTCTTCCAGATCTGTTCCGCCTCTGCGTCGTCCTCGAAGACCGTCACCCACAGTTTGTTCTTCGGCAACTGGATGTCCTGCGTGAGGAACTCCCACGCCCACGCAATGGCTTCGCGCTTGAAGTAGTCGCCAAAAGAGAAATTGCCCAGCATCTCAAAGAACGTGTGGTGGCTGGCGGTTTTCCCGACCCGCTCCAGGTCGCCGGTGCGCAAGCATTTCTGGCAGCTGGCGGCCCGCGTCAGGTCCGTGCGCTTCCCCAGGAAGTAGTCCTTGAACTGATTCATCCCCGCGGACGTAAACAGCACCGTCGGATCCCCGCTGGGGATGAGGCTGTCGCTGGGGACCACCGCGTGGCCCTGGCGGCTGAAAAACGTCAAAAAACGTTCCCGGACTTCATGACTCTGCATGTGAGGAAGCGGGTCCGAAGGATTCGATCAGCACGCGCTCGATCAGATCCGCGTCGAATCCTCGTCGCACGAGGAGCTGTGCCAGACGGGTTCGCAGGCGTGGATCCGTTCGCGCTCGGCCTCGCAGACGAGCGTCCACCAGGTCGCGAATCCGGCTGGCATCATCGGCACGTGCTTGGAGTGGGCGGAGGGTTCGCTCGACAAGCTGGGGTTCCAGTCTTTTGGAGAGGAGGTGGCCTCGGATGGCCTCCCAGGCGTACCCGCGATCCGCCAGCGTGGTGGCCCAGAGCTTGGCGCACACCGCATCATCGAGGAGTCCAGCCCGTGAGCACGTCGACACGGCCGGCTCGAGGTCTGTGGGTGAGACGCCCCGCGTGGCGAGGTACGCCCGAAGCTCCGCGGTGGAGCGGGTTCCAAATCGGAGGTATCGCCGAGCGAGGGCGAGGACGCGACGCGACTCATCCCCCCACCTGTTTTCGGCTCGGAGGGCCGATGATCTTTTGGTCATCCCGTGGGCTCGCCTCCGGCGAGCAACCAGGTGGGGGGATCATTGCCCGGCTTTGATGACGACATAGCCTCGGTTGGTCCTGACCAAGGCGTTCCCTTTGATCTTCCCAATCGCCTGGCGATAGTCGCTCACGGACTCGATCTTCATGCGATTGATCTCGTTGATCACATCCCCGGGTTGTACATGGGCTTCGCCCGCTGGGCTCTTGGGATCGACATCCGTCACGATGACCCCGGTGGTCTCCGTGCTCAAGCCGAAGCGCTCCGCCAGTTGGGGGGTGAGCTGCGCGACCTTCAACCCCCGCCACGATTCGGCGGTGCCTTCGGCGAGCTCCCCTTCGCTGGGCCGCTCACCCACTTCGACATTGAAGACCAGACGTTTCCCTTCCCGCAGGATTTCCATCGGAACCTTGCGTCCGACCTTGGTGCGTCCCACAAGCTCGACAAGCTCCCGACTGCTCTTCACCGGGGTGCCCTCGAAGGCTTTCACAATATCCCCGTCTTTCACGCCGGCCTTCTCGGCGGGGCTGTTCGGGAGCACCTGATAGACGAGGACGCCTTCGCGATCGGTCAACCCATAATAGTCCCCGACGTCCTGGGTGATGTCCTGAATCTGAATCCCCAACCACCCATACAACACCTTGCGTCCCTCGATCAGATCAGTGAGGACGGCTTTCGCCTTGTTGACCGGGATCGCAAACCCAATCCCTTCGAATCCTCGGGAGCTGGTGAGGATCGCCACGTTAATCCCAATCACGTCGCCTTGGAGATTCACCAACGGGCCCCCGCTGTTGCCGGGATTGATGGCCGCATCGGTCTGAACGAGATCCGAGTAGTCGCGATCCGTCCGAGCCATCCGTGGGAGCCTGCGGTGCAGCGCGCTAATCACGCCCACGGTGAGCGTGGGTTCGGCCCCCAACGCTTGAGAGCCTGTCGGGCCGACGAGCCCAAACGGATTGCCCAAGGCAATCGCCCACTGGCCGGTTTTCAAGCCGTCGGACTCACCCAGACGGGCCACGGGAAGGTTTTTGGCACTGATCTTCACCACCGCCAAGTCCGAGCGCGCATCCTTGCCTTTGACTTCGCCAGAGAACTCCCGGCCATCCGCCAGCGTCACGGTAATCTTGTCCGCATCCGCCACCACGTGGTCATTGGTCAGGATGAAGCCCCGCTCATCGATGATCACCCCGGAACCGAGGCCAAACCGCTTGAACTCCTGCCGGGGGACATCCCCGAAAAATTGGCGGAAGAACTCATCAAATGGCTCTTGGCCCTCTTGTCCGAAGAACGGGTGCCCGCGGAAGTAGCGTTGCACCTGCTCGATCTGTTCGGTCGAGATGCTCACCACGGCCGGCCCCACGGTCTGGGCGACGCGGACAAACGCCTGTTCCAACGACTCCGCGGACGGGCCGCTTTGTGCCGCTTGCGCGCTCGAAAGCGTCATCGTGGAGGCGCTCAGGGGCTTGGTACTCCCCGACCACAACTCTCCCCGGCCGAGCAACACCCCGAACCCCACAATGAAACACACCAGGGCAAGCCACGTGGTGGATCGCTTCATCGTGATACTTCCGCCTCCGCAAGCTTGGATGGTTTGGGTGGTTGTGACGTTGCCTGGTGACGAATCCGTTCCTCCAGTTGCTGCATCAATTGCGGGTTTTCCTTCAGAAACATACGCGCGCTTTCTCGTCCTTGACCGAGTTTGGTCTCATCCAGCGACAGCCAACTGCCTTGTCGTTGGATCACCCCGAGGCTCTCCCCCACATCCAAGAGACTGCCCGCCTTGGAAATCCCCTCATCGAAGAGAATGTCAAACTCCGCCTGGCGAAAGGGGGGCGCTACCTTGTTCTTGACCACCTTCGCGCGCACCCGATTGCCCACGGCCCGCTCACCCACCTTGATGGTATCAATCCGGCGCAGATCGATGCGCACTGAGGCGTAGAACTTCAGCGCGCGTCCGCCAGGCGTTGTCTCGGGATTCCCAAACATCACGCCAATCTTCTCGCGGATCTGGTTGATGAACACGCAGCAGGTCTTTGATTTGGAAATCGCGGCGGTCAGCTTGCGCATGGCCTGGCTCATCAGCCGGGCCTGCAAGCCCACGAACTGGTCCCCCATCTCGCCTTCGATTTCGGCTCGCGGCACCAGCGCGGCGACCGAGTCAATCACGACGATGTCGACCGCATTGGAGCGCACGAGCATCTCGGCGATCTCTAAGGCCTGCTCGCCCGTATCCGGCTGGGAAATGAGCAACTCATCGAGATTCACCCCCACGGTCTTGGCGTAGGTGGGATCGAGCGCATGCTCCGCATCGATGAAGGCCGCCACCCCGCCCGCTCGCTGCGCCTCTACGATTACGCTTAAGGCCAGCGTCGTCTTCCCGGAAGACTCAGGACCGAAAATCTCAACGACCCGTCCGCGTGGAAGCCCGCCGATCCCCAGCGCTAAATCTACCGCGAGCGAGCCGGTTGAGATGGCTGGAATATCGAACTTCGTCTCCTGGCCAAGCCGCATGACGGAGCCTTTGCCAAACTGCTTCTCGATTTGGCTCAAGGTCATCTCCAGAACCTTCTGCCGATCGGTCCGCTCCCGGTCTTTGTCCTTCTCTCGCTCTACCATCGTGTGTATCCTTTCCGCTTGACGTTACCTCAACCGCTGCCTCGACAGCTTCCTGGTTTGCAGGCGGTCTGTGCCCTCAACGTGAGGTCTTATTATACGTGAAGGCCGCCAGCCTTGTAAACCCCATCCCGTCGCTCGCTAACGCTCGCTCCTATCGGTCGGCCCGACACAGTCGGGCCTCCCTGGTCTCCTCTTCCTGACAATCTAAAAACACAGCAAGCGTAACGTGGGGCGTTAGACGAACGCTGCCCGATTCGCCGGATGATAGTCTAGAAGGTTCCTTGGGGCGCGTCAAGGATATTTTACAGTTATTGGAAATTATATTTTGTCTATCATCAATATCTCACGAGCGCAAGGACGCCTAGCGCAGGCGGGGCAAAGCGGTTATAATGCGTTCCATGCACGCGGAACTCCTGGCCATTGGCTCAGAGCTGCTGAGTGGGCACACGGTGAACACGAACGTGGCCTATCTGGCTCGGCGGTTGCAGGACGTGGGGATCACCTGCGCGAGACAGACGGCCGTTCCGGATGAGCCCCGGGAGATCGTCGAGAGCCTCAAGGAAGCCTTGGTGCGATCGCCGGTGGTGATCACAACCGGTGGCCTGGGACCGACTGAAGACGACCTCACCATGGAAGCGATCTCCCGGGCGACGGGACGACCGCTGATCTACCAACCGTCCGTGGCTCGACGCATCCGCACCTTTTATCGTCAGCACCACCGGCAACTCAATCCCCTGGCCCTGCGCCAAGCGTCTCTGCCCCGTGGGGCGAGTGCGTTCCCCAATCCGGCCGGCACGGCCCCAGGGATGTGGCTTGCGCTCAAAGGGCGACTGCTCATTGCCCTGCCGGGGGTGCCTCAGGAGATGCGCGCGATCATGGAACGCTCCGTGATCCCCCGGTTACGCAAGCACCTGGGACGATCGCCGATCGTCAGCCGCACGATTCGAACGATCGGGATGGTGGAGCTTGAGATCCAGGCCATGATGCGCCGCCTGTCGATCCCTGCCGAGGTGAGCGTGGGGTTCTATCCTCATCTGATGATGGTGGATATCCGGCTGACGGTGATGGACCGACCCGCTCGGATGGCCACGCGGCTCATGGATCGCCTCGAAAGGAGTCTTCGCCGTCGCTTAGGCGTAGCCGTCTATGGAGTTGATGATCAGACGCTTGAGGGGGTGGTGGGCGAAGCGCTGGTGCGCCATCGAACCACGCTGGCCATCGCGGAATCGTGCACGGGTGGGCTGATTGCGGATCGGGTCACGAATGTGCCAGGTAGCTCCCGATATTTTCTGCTGTCCATCGTCGCCTATCACAATCGGATGAAACAGGGATGGCTGGGTGTTTCGTCATTGTTGCTGGCGCGCCACGGAACCGTCAGTGCGCAGGTGGCGCGCGCGATGGCGCAGGGCATCCGGCAGAAAGCTGGCGCGGATCTTGGGGTGGCCGTCACCGGGATTGCGGGACCGTCAGGCGGCAGCCGCCACAAGCCGGTGGGACTCGTCTATCTCGCGGTGGCTGATCGTCGACGGACAGCCGTGAAGCGCTATCGCTTCCACGGGGATCGCCTGGCGATCAAGGCGCAGACGGCCGATGGTGCGCTGGATCAGCTTCGGCGGTGGGTCTTGAAGCTCCCTGGGTGAGGTGCTGCTGAGAGACCCTGTCGATCAGACATTAATCACCAAGCACCAAATTCTCCGCCACCAATCTCGGCGGATCCGCCCCTGGCGGACAAATCCCAAACAAATTCCAAGATCCAAATTCCAAGCTCCAAACGCTTGGTGATTGGTGCTTGGTCATTGGAATTTGTTTGGTGCTTGCCCGCCCCGGCGATCGTTCGAGGCGGGCCGGGGGGCGGGCGGCAAGCGCTTTTGGCGGGCCGGGGGGATTTGGTTATTGGTTATTTCCACTGTAGCTAAACAGGGGCTTTGCCAGGATCGTGTAGATGGGGCCAGACGGACTCAAGGTGCTTTGGAAGAGCGTGAGATGACCAATGACAAACGGCTCTGGAAGAATCCAGGTCGTCTCTTTCAGGAGACTGGCCAACTGCGCGAGATGTCTCGGGGACCGCGTCCGCCCGAGTGTCACGTGGGCGACGAATGGACGGTCCTCGCTGGGAAGGTGAAGCGCCGCTAACCCGTCTTCCAGCTCACCCGCAATCCGTCCGAGTTCCTCCTGCCCCTGCCCGATCCCCACCCAGATCACGCGGGGGGAGCCCGCCGACGGAAACGCGCCAAGCTGTGAGAGGTGTACGCGGATCGGCGGCCTGCTCGCTGCGATCTTGCTCAACAGCTGCTCGATGGCGTGTCGCTGGTCCTGCGTGATCTCTCCCAGAAAACGCATGGTGACATGTAGATTGTCTCGTTCCACCCACTTCACGTCGGCCCGTGCCTGCGCCAGATGCGCTTGGAGCGCCGCCAGGGTGGCTTGGATGGTGTCAGGAATCTCAACCGCAATGAATGCGCGCATTACCAGCCCGTGCGCGCGACGAGACGAATGAGGAGAATGACCACACAGGTATAGACGCTGGCTCCCACATCATCGAGCACGATCCCAAAGCCGCCAGGCAATCGGGCAAGCGCCTTGAGCGGAAAGGGCTTCACGATGTCAAACACTCGAAACAGACCAAACGCCACCCCCATCAGCCACACGCTCTGTCTCACACCCGGCAACAGCGCCAGGACCAACCACATGCCCACCAGCTCATCGATCACCACAACAGGGGGATCCAGCTGACCCAGCTCTCGCTCAGCCCGGGTCGACACCGCCACCGCAAGCCACATTCCCACCACCACCCCACCGACCCGAACCAGCGCTGACCCTGTGGCGGAAGCCACCCACCCGACGAGGAGCCCAACCACACTGCCAGCCGTCCCTGGCGCCACAGGACAATACCCCACGCCCCCGACGGTGGCGAGGAACTTAGCGAGACGCCGCATCTAACAGGACCGTGCGATTGCGCCAGAAAAAACTGCCGCCTGAGATGATCGTGAGGACCACCGTGACCCACATACACCACAGGATCACGAGATGCATGCGGGTTTCAAAGAGTCGCGCCGCGTCCCCGGCCAGCTGCTCCCGAACCACGAGCAAGATCAACACCACGAGGATGGTCAGCATCTGCGACACCGTCTTGTGCTTCCCTTCCTTGGCCGCCGGGATGACGACGTGTCGGCTCAACGCGTACACGCGCACCCCGGTGATGATGAGCTCGCGCATGATGACGACCAGCGCCATCCACGCGCGAATCAATCCCAGTTGGACGAACGCCAAGAGCACCCCGATCACCAAGATCTTATCGGCAATCGGATCCAACAACACGCCAAGCGGCGTCACTTGGTTCCAGCGCCGAGCCAAGTACCCATCCCACCAATCGGTCGCACAGGCCAAGCTGAACAGTCCCACGCAGAGCCCCTTGGCCAGCACCCCGGGGAGAAAGAGGAGCCCCATAATCACAAAGGCGAGGATGATTCGAAGGACGGTGAGTTTTGTGGGAAAGGTCACGTGAAATCACCAAGCACAGACGTCAATCACCAAATTCTCCGCCACAAAACTTGGCGGACCCGCCAGGTAGTGTGGCGGGCAAATCCCAATCATCAAATAATCACCAATGACCAAATTCCAATATCCAAACGTTTGGTGATTGGAACTTGGTGCTTGGTCATTGTTTGGTCATTGTCCGCCGGAGGCGCCCGCCTGCCCCGCAGCATGAAGGGCGGGCAGGGATCCGCCCCTCGCCTTGAACGAGAGGGCGGAGGATTTGGTGATTGGTCATTTCCTACAAACCAGTCGGCATAATCAGCTCTGCGACGAGGTCATACTCGTAGGTATCGACGATCTTGGCGTGGACGAACTCGCCAGCCGCAAGCGAACGATCGCTCTTGACATACACCAGGCCATCGACTTCAGGACAGTCTGCGGCGGTCCGGCCAAGGAAGACGGCAGGATCCGTCGGATCAGGCTCGTCAATCAGCACCTCGAGGGTGCGCCCCACCCACTGTCGGTTCAGCTCGGCGGCAATCCCCTGCTGAAGCTGCATCAGGCGATCGTAGCGAGCCTGTTTAATGGCCTCAGGAACCTGATCAGGATATCGGAACGCTACGGAGCCTTCTTCATTCGAATACCGGAACGTCCCCAGCCGCTCAAACCGGACGGTCTGGATAAAGGCCAAGAGGTTCTCAAATGCCTCCTCGGTTTCTCCAGGAAAGCCGACGATCACTGACGTGCGCAAGGCAATCCCTGGGATCTGCGTACGCAGCGTCTCGATTGTCTCAAGCAGTCGGGCTTGGGTGAGCTGCCGGTTCATGCGGGCCAGGACCCGATCGTCCGCATGCTCAACCGCCATGTCCAGGTACTTGCAGATCGTGGGCACGTCCCGAATCGTCGCGATGAGTTCTGAGCTCACCCCGCGAGGGTGACAGTAGAGCAACCGGATCCACCGAAGACCTGGCAACTGCCCGAGGGCTTGCAAGAGATCCGCGATCCGTGGACGGCCATAGAGGTCAACCCCATAATCTGACGTGTCTTGACCTACCACGATGAGTTCTTTGACGCCGCGTGCATCGAGTAATCGTCTTGTTTCTTCCACCAGCTCCTCCATCGATCGGCTGGCCAGAGGGCCTTTGATCTTCGGAATCACGCAAAAGCTACACCCCTTCAGGCACCCTTCGGAAACCTTGAGGTAGGCGTAGTGGGACGCGGTCAGCGCCACACGGCTTGGTTGGCCTTGGTGCGGGATGTGCGGTCGACGGTGCACCCGGGTGGGACGCTGGCCCGCCAGGGCCCGCTGCACGATGGTTTCGATGTCGCCAAATCCATCGACCCCGACAAAGCCGTCCACCTCGGGCAGTTCTTTGATGAGGTCGCCCTTGAATCGTTGGACGAGGCACCCAGCCACCACGACGGCTTTGAGCGTCCCGCGGCGTTTGAGTTCCACGGCATCCAGAATCGTGTCAATCGATTCCTGGATCGACTCCTGGATGAAGGCGCAGGTATTGATCACGACGACGTCCGAGCCCTCCACCTGCTCAACCGGCGTGAAGCCCTGTTGCTTCAAGCGGCCGAGGTAGATCTCTGAATCAACGAGCGTCCTCGGGCATCCAAGGCTTATCAGACTGACCGTTGGGCGTTGGCGAGGGGAATCCATGTCCAATGGAAAAACCTAGAACTCGTTTCACTTATGAAAACGCTGTGCAAGTCACCATCTGTAATCGTTTG
>CAYJTP010000023.1:0-24925 GCA_964373175.1 uncultured Planctomycetales bacterium | reverse complement strand
CGAGGGGGGCGAGGGGGGTTGACAGGCTGACGGCTTCATGATACAGTCGGCCGCCCTCCCACCGACAGTGATGACACGAGTTAGGTGGGCACGGAGGATACGATGCCGATTAAGCATGCCGCCCTGAAACAACTTCGGAAGGATCGCAAACGCGCTCAGCACAATCAGGCGATCTACTCAGAGCTCAAGACGCTGAAGAAGCAATTCCTCACGCTGCGCACCCAGCAGAAACATGAGGAAGCCACGCGTTTGCTGCCGCTGATCATGCGACGGTTCGATCAGGCAGCGGCCAAGAAGCTCATCCATCAGAATACCGCGTCTCGAACCACATCCCGTCTGATGCGGCAGCTCACTCATCCGCAACCGCAAACGACGCCTTCGCGCTCACGCGTGTCTGCCTCGGTGCGACCGGCGCAGGCCGGCCCCGCCCTTTCTCCATCTCAAAAGGGCGGGGCAGGCACAACTCCACCACCACCTGCTCCAAGGCCACCCGCAGAAGCGGGACCTGCCCCCGCTTAGCCGACACGTCGAGCTGCCAACACGCCTGCAAGGCGCGTCTGAGTGACGCCAGAGAGCGCCCAGCCAATTCCACTCTGATCCGTTCAAGCTGACCCGGCCGAATCCCTGTCAGGTCGGCGATCCGTCCTAACGCCGTGCCCGCTTCCAACAGGTGCTCCACCAACAGCCATCGCTGAAGCTGCCAGATCACACGCCCCAACAACTCCAGGACCTCTTTCCCCGACGCCAGCTGATCCTGCATCGCCCCCAGCGCGGCTCCGAGGTCTCGACGGGCAATCGCGTTCACCAGCGCAAAGCTCTCAGGGGTCACCTGGGGCAGTGGCGAGGCAAACTGCTCGATGGTCGCATGGGGGGTGAGTGTGGCCAGTGGGTGGGTTGGTGTGACCTCACCATCCACCAGCAAGATCAGACAGGCGGTGTGCGAGACGGCGTCGGCGTATCCCGCCACACCCTTCACGCACGCCGCATCGAGGCGTTGCGCGTCATCGACGATCACCAGTCTCACAGGGCTCAGGGCTGGATAGGCGCGAATCAGCGCAAGCAGGCTTGAGGCAGAGACATCCGCCGCGTTGAGTCGGTGCTGATCAAGGAGATGAACCTGGCGGGCTGTTGCGATGGCTTCGATGCGCTCGAGTTTCCGCGCCCGATCCGGACCGATGAAGAGAAAGAGCCCGCCACGCGCGTTTGCAGGCTTGCTCATCACCAATTTTCAACAGTCCGCTCCACCACGCGCCGGGCCAGATCTTGCATGGCTCGATCCAGGGCCTTGGCCTCTGATTCGGCGTTGGACCCAAGAGCGAAATAGGTGGTATCCCCGGTAAACCCTTGTTCTTCCCACATTAGCGTATTGGTATGGAGGTCGTAGAAGCGCAGGTTCACCACCACGTTGAGCCGCCATTCCTCCACCTGCTGGGAGGCGTTATAGCGTAACGGGTCGCGCCGGAACGCGACCAGTTCCCCTTCGAGACGGCTGTCCGCGGTCGTGGGCCCCGCGGGCCGCATGAGGCCGGTGAACTGGAAGCGGTTGATGACAGCCGTTGTCAGATCCGATTCCATCCCATGCCGGTAAATGGGAAACCGCTGGTAGTTGGTTGGCAATTGCGCAAGGTCGATCTTATTCACGAATGGCTTGATGTAGACGGTCTTAAGGTATGAGACGAGTCCCGGTCGAGCGGTGTACCCGCATCCCGCAATCAGAAGACAGATGACAGAAGTCAGAAGACAGAGAAAACCATTCTGTCCTCTGTCCTCTGTCCTCTGTCCTCTGTCCGTCATCGGACCTTTGCGTCAAGCACCTGAAGACGGCTGGCTGCTTTGGGCGCCCATGACGTTTCCGCGTAACGAGCCACGATCTCCCGGTAATACACCACGGCCGAGTCGAGGTGTTTGCGCCGCTCATAGAATTGGGCGACCTGAAACTCATGCTGTGCCCGGCGCTCCCGCAGGCTGCGCAGCCGCTCGCGCGCTTCAGGCGACAAGTCGCTCGTGGGGTATTCCTCGACAAAGGTCTGCAGCGCGTTGATCGCCTGATCCGTCGGGTGTTGATCGTAGTCCGGCTTGAAGGTCCCTTTGAGACTGGCTTGAGCCACCTGAAACCGCGCATCATCGACCAGAGGGGATTGCGGATAGCGCTCGATGAACTGTTCAAAGGCGCTGACCGCCTGCTCGTATTCCCCCAGCGCCAGATGCGCAATCCCCAGCTTATACTGGGCGAGTTCCCCGGATTTGCTAAACGGCCCATCATCCGCAATCGCCTGGAACACTTCCACCGCCTTGTCCCGAGCCGGAATGAGGGCCGCCGTGCCGAGGAGCCGTCGTTTTTTGCCGCTCAGGAAGAGATTCCCAATCTGATACATCCGTTCCATGAGTTCCTCAAATCGTGAGGTGGAGGGATACGCTTGGATCGTCTTGCGGTAGGCCAAAAAGGCTTCGTAGTAGTCGCCTTGTTCTTCGCGGCAGCGACCGAGGTAGTACTGCGCATCAGGGGCTTCACGGGAGTCTTTATAGCGTTTGAGCAGTTTCTGAAACTCCAGGCGGGCCCGCCGGTAATCCGGCTTCTCAAACCACGTCAGGGCATACGCGAGTTGTTCCTGCGGGGTATCCTTGACGGCGCCGGATGGCCCGATCCAGCCGGTCTGCGGCGACCACACCCACCCCGCCTCCACCGATCCTGCACCTGAGAGGACGGCAAGCGCAATCAGACAGGACGTCCATCGTGAGATCATGTGCGACACGATACCAAAACTCATCGAGAAAGTCAAAACACACCTCGCGATCACTTGAGCTCAACGGATCAACGGCAGATAGACCAACAGCCACGGAATCGCCAGGCATGTGGTGAACAGCCACAGCGCGCTGGCGAGCCTACGATCCAACCCGAACACCATGGCCAGCATCAGCGGGGAGATCGCCACCGGCATCGCGGTCTGCAGGAGGACGATAAACCGCGCGATGCCCTCCACACGGAAGAGCGACACCAACGCCCATCCGACGAGCGGGGTGTACCAAAATTTGATGGCGCTCATCGCCAGTCCCGCCCCCAGCACCTCCTTGGACATCGTCTCCACGTGCAGTTGGGAACCGACCGCCACAAGATACGCGGCGGTGCTGAGGGGAATGAGCACATGATTGAGTGACTCGCAGAGGGATGGCCGAGGGAGACGGGCGAGGCTGAAGGCCATCCCCACCAGCAAGCCGAGGAATGGATACCAGCGCAATTCATCCGAAAACCACGTCGAGGAGGCCGCGGGATGGGGTTCCTGTTGATACCGTTTGCCGATCGTGAAGCCGACAAGATAGAAGCAGGGACTAAAATAGACGAGATACAACGTGGACAAGCCGTAGCCGACCTCCCCGAAGAGCGCAAACGCGATAAACGCGCCAAAAAATCCGAGGTTCGAAAAGACCGCGCACGCCAGGAATGTCCCGGCCTGTGGACGGGTCAAGCGGACCGCGCGCGCGTAGAGCCACGCCGGGAGCAGCGTCGAGAGGGACGCCAGGCATCCCATCAACGGCAGCAACCAGACATCCCGACCCGCGAGGTTCAATGACCAAAACGAAAGGCACAACACCACAGGCGAGATCCATTTCACCGTCACGCGAATCGTGCCTTTGGCCTGGGATTCGGTCAACCATCCCCGGCGACCAAGCCACCAGCCAGCCGCCAGAGACCCCACGAACAACCCCAATCCAATGCCCGCGCGTCCAAGCATCTTCCCTATCGACCCGATCGACCCGTGTGCACGATGAGCCGCGTGCCGTCTGTGCGGATGGTGATCGCTCCGTCACGTCGAGTGAGCAACACCTTGGCCCCGACGGCTACCAGGTCTTGCATGACTTCCTTGGTGGGCAGATGATGCAGGAAGCCCACACTCAACACAGCCAGCGAGGGATGAACCTGCTCGAGAAACGGTCGCTGGGCACGTCCCAGGGCGCTTCCATGATGCGGAACTTTCAAGACCGTCGAGTGAAGCGCGGGGCCCCAGGCCATCAGCCACGGCACGCCGTATTCCTCCACATCCCCACATAATAAGACACTCACGTCGCCTGTTGTCAATTTCAGAACCACGGAGTTATCGTTCGAGTGGGGCGGCGTTCCGGGAACCCAACCGGGTGGCGGATGCATCACCGTGATTGCGACACCGGGCATCCCGGTGAAGACCATGCCTGCGGCCAGTCGTTCTGTGGGCACATGGCGTGCCTGAACCAGCGTGAGGACTCGATGAGCGATCTGCGTCGTCCCCGTGGCGCCGTTCGTCAAGAGCCGTTTGACGTGCACGCGACGTAACACAGGCAGCGCCCCGCCCACATGATCCTCATCCGGATGCGTGAGGATGAGGGCATCAAGCTTTTGCCATCCTCGAAACTGGAGAAACGGCACGACGGTATACCGACCGGCCTCCAGCGTCCCGGCATCGACGAGAAGCGTGTGCTGGCTCGGTGTCCGGATCACCAGGCTATCCCCATGCCCGACGTCCAAGATCGTCACCTCAAGCCAGCGCGACGCAAGGACGTGGGCGCCAACCCCACTCCACAGCCACACGTTCAGCCCAACGAGCCAGCAGGCGATGACCCACCCGACGGTCAAGCGCAGTCGTCGGCAAGCAAGCGACAGCGCCACCAACCCATAGTACCCACCGATGAGCATCCAGGAAGGCCGGCCAATGGGCCACCACCCCCCTGGGATCTGATGGCACCACTGGACACAGCGAACAGTCAGATCCACGAGCCACGACAAGCTGCCAGCGGTCCACGTCACCACAGAGGCCACGACCACCCCAAGCATGAGCACCACGGTCCCAACGCTCACCAAGAGACTGACCAGCGGGACTAACACGAGGTTCGCCAGGATCGAGATGGGCGACACCAGATGAAAATACCACGCCAGGACCGGCCATAACCCGATCCAGATCGCCAGGGTTGAGGCCAAGCTGATGCCGACGTAGCGTCTCACCCAATCCGACTGGATGGGGAGAGTGGATTCACAACTGGTTCGCAGCCTGGCCGTAAACACCAACAGGCTGATGACCGCGCCGAAGGACAGTTGGAATCCCGGATCAAAGAGCTGAGCAGGACTCCCTCCCAAGATCACCAACGCGGCCACCGCCAAGGTGTTGGGCCAATTGATCACCCGATCGAGCCAGAGAGCCCCGAGGACCACGAGCGCCATGATGGTGGCACGCGTCACCGGTGGCTGCATCCCCGTGAGGAGGCAGTAACCCACGAGACTCAGACCCGACAGAACTAAGCGAACCCGCAGGGGAAACCCAATCAGGCGTAAGAAGAGTTCCAACACGCCAGCGATGAGCCCCACGTTGAATCCACTGATGACGACCAGATGCATCGTGCCGGTCTCAACAAAGGCCTGCTTGAGCTCTTCATCGAGCGCAACCCGCTGGCCCAAGAGAAACGAGCGCAACAGACCGCTGTGGGAGTCGCTGAAGTGCTCGCGGATCAACTGCTCCAACCGATGGCGCAGCCACGCAATCGCCTGCAACCACCACCGCCCTTGATGGACCCGCAGCCGCACGACCCCCTGAAAGGGCGCCACGGCCACCAACGCATGGATCCGCTGCCGAGCCAATGCCCCCCGCCAGTCGAACTGTCCGGGGTTGCCAGCCGCCGGGATCTGCGAGAGCGCTCCTTCAAGAAGCACTTCATCCCCATACGCGAGCGCCAGCCGAGGAGACACCAATCGCACCCGCGCGAATCCGGTGGCTGGACGCCAGCCCTGATCCGTCCGCAGATCATGCACGCGAACCACGCATACGTGACGCTCAGGCTCATTGGGAGCAAAGAATTCCATCGGGTCATCCACGACCAGGCCGCGCAGAAGCACCTGGCGGGGCTCCTCGGTTAAGAAGGAAGCGATCTCGTGAGGCGCTGTGAAGGACCAGCTCAAGAACGCCAGCGTGCCGGCGCAGAACCACAGGACACAACACCCGATCAGATTCAGGCTAGGGCGCGCGAACTTCTTGAGGTTCAGGAGGGCACTGCCGAGGCCGATGGCCGCCATCATGCCCGGCTCAAGGAATCCCCACGAGCTGATGAGGATCCCCAGTGAACACGCGACCGCCAGAGGCACGAGGGGAGCGGTCATCGAGGCTGAAGGGTTACGCGGCAGATCGGGCGAGGGCTTGCGCGTGCTCACGCACAGGGAACCACTTAGAACTCGTTTCAAAACCCTAGAGAGACGCTGATCCCCGCTGATCGAAACGCTGATCGCCGCAGATGTCCGACGAGCCATCTGCGTGAATCAGCGTGGATATCAGCGACCATCAGCGACATCGAACGTTTTGAAATGGACTCTTAGGCAGGATGGTGGGGCTGCAGGTTCAAAATCACGTGACGCAAGATGGCCTCTTGATCCTGGGGGGCAATTTGGAGGAACCGAAGCCCGGCTTCGATGGCTCGCTCGCGACGGGTTTTGCCGATAATCTCATACGGTTCGCACCACACGACTTCACCCGTAAACACAATCGAGCGTTCGCGGTCTGGCAGTTTAATCACGACTTCGAGCTGCGTCCCTGACTTGACCGGCTCACTGACAAACAGACACACCCCGCCACCCCCAATATCTTTCGTGAACGACTGGCGGGCTTGAGCTGAGGGCAGCACCTTATAGGTCAGGGGTAATCGTGTATCCAACCGGACGAACCGTCGTCGTTCCTCCATGCGTCCCTCCTCACCCCAATTCCGGAGATGGCCATGCCGGCTCCTCAACCGTTCCCTGCTCATACAAACTGAAGGGGATTTCTTGCAGGAACCGCGAAGGCTGCAGGAGCAGCCCGCTTGCGCCCCGTGGTCCCAGGTCAATCAAGGGATGGATGAGGTAGAGCTCATCCTGTGCGCGGGTCGTGGCGACATAGAAGATCCGCCGTTCCTCCTCTTCCCCATCCACTTCCCGTAGCGCCATCGGCGAGGGAAACTCGCCTTCACACATCCGCATCACGAAGACGACTCGCCATTCTAACCCCTTGGCTTGGTGGACCGAACTTAAGCACACGCGCTCGCGATCCGCCGTCGGGCCCGCCACCACATCCTGCCCGTACAGTTCCCCGAGCAGCACAAGCTCTGAGAGCAACCCCTGCAGGCTCCGGTACGGCCGGGCAAACACCGCCAATTGCTGGATGTCCTCGATCCGAGATTGGGACGCGTCGTACTTGGCTTTGAGATAGTCGGCATACCCGGTCTCAAGGACCGTCGTCACCAGCGCCACAGGGGGCTGCTCAGCTACCGCTTCTTTGAGCGTGCGCAGGTCACGTTGGAATCGCGTGAAAAATGCCTTGGCACTCGCCGGCACGTGCTCCTGCGCGGCAGGGCTCAGGAGTCCGTCAATTGGATTGGCGGTCGTGGCGATCGCCTGCCACAGACGGGCGGCCGTGACGTTGCCAATGCGCGGGATCATGAGGAACAACCGCCGCCAGGCGACCTCATCAAACGGATTGTCCAAGACTTTCAGATGCGCCACGACATCCTTGATGTGCGCCTGTTCAAAGAATCGCACGCCGGAGCGAATCTCGTATTGGATGTTGCGCCGGATCAGTTCCGCCTGGAGGATCGTCGAGTGGGCATGAGCCCGATACAACACGGCCATCTCCTCAAGCGGAATCCCCTCGTCGCGCAGTTGCAGCAGTCGCTGCGCGACAAACGCCGCCTCCTGATAGACGTCGTTGACCGGCACGACCACCGGCAACACCCCGGAGGCCCGTGTCGCGGTGAGGGTTTTGTGGTGCTGCCGCTGATTATGATGGATGCTCGCGTTCGTGAACTCGAGCACCTCGGGGGTCGAGCGGTAGTTGATTTCCAGCTTGAAGATCTCCGTGCCTGGATTGCGTTCCGGGAAGTTGAGGATGTTGTCATAATTCGCGCCGCGGAAGGCGTAAATGCTCTGGCTGTCGTCGCCCACGACCATGAGGTTTCGGCCGTTGTCAGACGCCAGCTGCTCGATAATGTGCGACTGGACGATGTTGGTGTCCTGATACTCATCGACCAGGAGGTAGCGAAACTGCTCGCCCAAGCGCTTGGCGACCTCGGGATGCTCCTGGAGGAGCGCAAGCCAATACCGCAAGAGGTCATCGTAATCCATGAGGTTCGAGGTCCGCTTCTTCGTGGTGTAGCGCTCTTCGATGGTTTGGATCTCGCCGGTCCACGGGACGAAGTGGGGATAGGCGCGCTCGATGACCGCGGCGATGGGCTGCTGGGTGTTAAACGCAAAGCTGATCATGTCCTGCAGCAGAGACGGGGCGGGAAACCGCTTCTCCTCCAGCTTGACCTTCGCTTCCGTCACGCAGACTTTGATGAGATCGCGCTGGTCCTCTTCATCCAGGATGGAGTAGTTTGAGGTAAAGCCCACCAGCTTCGCATACTGGCGCAGGAGGCGATTGCCGATCGCATGGAACGTGCCGCCCCACACCTTCCCCGCCTGCCCCGTAAGACTCTGGACGGGCAGGCCGACATTGGTGCCCGTCAAGGCTTCAACCCGGCTGAGCATCTCGTGGGCCGCTTTGTTCGTGAAGGTCGCTAACAGGATCCGTGAAGGCGGGATGCCCCTGGCCATGAGGTAGGCGACGCGGTAGGTGATCGTCCGGGTCTTACCTGAGCCTGCGCCTGCGATCACCAGCTTGGGGCCGTCCCCACACGTCACCGCCGCGCGCTGTTGGTCGTTGAGGTCTCGCTCCAGGTTGAGCGTGGGCGGGAGCTCGCGATTGCGGTCGATGACAAACGTGCGGGTCATGAACAACAGTCCATAGTCAATCGTCTCCGCCGGAGGCGGATCCCTGCCCGCCCTTCATGCTGCGGGGCAGGCGGGCGCCTTTGGCGGAGATCGTCCATAGAGAACGGCAGCCTATGGACTTGGTCCCTGTGATCATGTTAGCGTCAAGAAACCTGTTTGTAAAACCTCTTTTGCCAGCAACGCGCGATGGAGAATGTCACAAGCACGACGAGCCACGCGCCGAGCACATCAGAGGCCCAGTGACGATTGAGATGCACGCGGCTGAATCCCACCAACGTCATCATGACCAGACAGGCCACCTTTCCCCACTTCCCCCATCGTACGCCCTTGAGTCGTTGGATCAGTCCACCGAAGACGAACGCCGAACGGAACGCATGCCCGCTGGGAAAACCAGACAGCTCAAAACGGCTGATCAGATCCATCGACGCAGGAATGGGCGGCGCATCCGGGCGCCAGTGTGGGACGACGAGCCGTAAGACCACTTCCAACATACCTCCAACCAGAAACGCGCCAGCGAGAACCCCCACTGCGCGAACCCCGCCGTGGCGACACGTCCACAGCCCCAATCCCACAAGCGCAAGGATCGTCCACGACGAACTCCCGAAAAACGTCACCCTACGCATCAGACCGTCAAGGCTGGGTGAATGGATGGCCGCACTCCAAGCGCGGAAAGACTCATCCGTTGTCACCAGGTATCCACGAGCCACGAGGAAGGACCACACCCCCAGGGCAAGCGCCCACCACCACAGTGCGTGTCGCGGATCAGTCCACGCTGCGGTCTTTGGGCTTGTCAGCGTCATCGGAAGGAGGAGATTTCAGCGCGTCCTGGAATGCCCGAACCGCTCCCCCAAGGGCTTTGGCAATTTCCGGCAAGCGTTTGGGACCAATGACGAACAAGGCGATGAGGAAAATCACCAGGAGTTCTTGAAAGCCGAGGTTGCCCATCCTTAGAAGTGGCTAAGTGACGAAGCGGCTGAGTGGCTGGAAAACACTTCGCCACTTGGCCACTTTGCCACTAAGCTGCATGTTTAAGGCGCGTCAATGGGACTGCCGAGGTCTGTAAACGACCCGTCGAGCTGCTCCAAACTCAGCACGAATTGCAACCCATCGGGGGCTTGCACGATGAGTTGATATCCCCCACTGACCGCGTCACAGGACAGCAGGGGCGTTTGATCCGGCGCAAGGTCGGTGAGCCGCTTCACCGTCGCCGACTTGATCCCTTTGAGTGTCAACCGGCACTTGGTCCATGGGGTTTTCAGCCGACGAAACGGCCCGCGCTTGATCACCTGCTGCTGTTCAATCATCGCGCGCGTGAAGTCCAGCACCAACTGGAGCCGTCCGCCTGAGGGGATCAGCTGCGCCTGGTCAACGCGCGAGCCATTCAACAACTCGCCAAGATCCTTCACATCAGTCAGCACCGTCATGGTTCGTTCCATGCTTACCTCACTGTGATGTAATCCTTCAACGCCTCATACGTTTTGGGTCCAATCCCTGGAACCTGCTGCAACTCCTCTGGCATCCGAAACCGCCCATGGCGCTGACGATACTCAACGATTCGTGTTGCGAGCGACGGTCCCACCTCTGGCAAGCGCTCCAGTTCCTCAGCGGTCGCCTGATTCAGATCAACCAATCTGGCTTCCTTGAGCTTCGCTTCCCACTGTGCGTACGGCGGTGTCGGCCCCGCGGTCACGGTGATGGGCGGCCTTTGCTGCAGCCAGATGTTCACACCAAACCCGATCAGCGCAAGCACCCCAAGCCAAGTCAACGTGAGCCGTTCCTTGTCTGTCAGGGAGATCATGTTAACAGATGACAGAAGTCAGAGGGACAGATGTCAGACATGGGACTCGAGACACAAGACTCAAGACACAAGACTCAAGGAAAACCTTGTAGAAACTTAGCACCACCCCTCACGCTTACACGACGATGTTCACCAAGCGCTTGGGAACGACGATGTCCGCCAAGGGCGGATCCGCCTTCGGCGGAAATTGCTTGAACTCACACAACGATGTTCACTAACCGTTTTGGCACAATGATAAATTGTTTGATTGGTTGGTTATCGACGTATTTCTTGATCCGTTCGTCGGACAGGATGGCTTGCTTGAGTTGCTCGCCGCTTAACTCGGCCGGGACAGTGAGTCGCGCTCGCACTTTGCCGTTCACCTGGACGATCAAGAGGACTTCGGCTTGTTCAAGGACTGCTGGATCATACGGGGGCCACGACTCATAGGCAAGGCTTTCCTTGTGGCCGAGTCGCTGCCACAGCTCCTCGCTGATGTGTGGAGCAAATGGTGACAACAGCAGGATGAGTGTCTCGAGCGCCTTCCGAGGAATGACCGATTCATCGACCAGATGATTGAGCAAGACCATCAGCTTGGAAATCGCCGTGTTGAATTCCAAGCGTTCGAGATCAGTGGTGACGTCACGGATTGTCTGGTGCAGCACGACGTTCAACTCATCCCCAACGGAGCGATCCTGGATGGTTGGATTCAGCAAACCCTCTTGGCTCATCGCCAGCCGCCACAATCGTTGAAGGAACCGGTCGACCCCTTCGATCCCATGCGTGCTCCATGGTTTGACCGCCTCCAGCGGTCCCATGAACATCTCATAGAGCCGGAACGCATCCACCCCATGCTGGTCAATCACCTCATCGGGATTGACGACATTGCCACGGGACTTGGACATCTTCTCACCGTCTTCACCAAGGATCAACCCCTGGTTGATGAGCTTCTGAAATGGCTCTGACGTTGAGACCAGCTTCAAATCGTACAGGACCTTGTGCCAGAACCTGGCGTAGAGCAGATGCAGCACCGCATGCTCGGCTCCCCCAACGTACAAATCGACAGGCATCCAGTACCGCTCCTTGGCCAGGTCCCACGCCTTGCGGTCGTTGTGCGGATCGAGGTAGCGCAGGTAGTACCAGCAGGAGCCTGCCCACTGCGGCATGGTGTTCGTCTCGCGTTCGGCAGGCGCTTGACACATTGGACACTTCGTCGTGATCCACGGCTTGGCTTTCGCGAGCGGTGGCTCCGTCGTCCCCGTCGGTTTAAAGTCTTCCATCTTTGGCAGGAGAAGCGGCAGCGCAGATTCCGGAAGCGGCACGGGACCGCACGCACGACAATGGACGATGGGAATCGGTTCCCCCCAATACCGCTGACGGGAAAAGAGCCAGTCGCGCAGTTTGTAATTCACCGCCCGCTCGCCCATCCCGCGGGCCGCAAGCCACTCCACGATCTTGCCTTTGGCCTCGTCGCTGGAAAGCCCGGTGAAAGGGCCTGAGTCGTGCATTCGACCAGGTTCCGCATAGGCTTCGGTCATCCCCGCCAATTCAAGCGGGCGATCCTCCGGCACGATGACAATGCGGATATCCAAGCCGAATTGCAGCGCGAATGTCAAATCCCGCTGGTCATGCGCGGGCACCGCCATGATCGCGCCCGTGCCGTAGGTCGCCAGCACATAATCCGCAATCCAGATGGGCATCTTCGCATGAGTGACCGGGTTGATGGCGTACGCCCCCGTGAAGACCCCGGTTTTCTCCTTCGCCAGCTCCGCGCGTTCCAGCTCGCTTTTTCGTCCAGCGTCCTGACGGTACGCCTCTACCACCTGACGATGCGACTCCGTCGTGATGTGAGCGACCAGGGGATGCTCAGGTGCAAGGACCATATAGGTCGCTCCGAAGAGCGTGTCAGGACGGGTGGTGAAAACCTTCAATTCGATGTTCCCATCGTGACGGCGAACCCGGAATCCATCAATGAGCCCGTTTGCAAGAGTCTGTGGCGGGTTGGCCAACGCAAACCACACATCCGCCCCCTCGCTTTTGCCGATCCAGTTTTTCTGCATTTCCTTGATGTGCTCGGGCCAGTCAAGCTGCTCAAGGTCCGTCAGCAATCGTTCAGCGTAGGCCGTGATTTTCAGCATCCACTGGCGCATGGGGCGGCGCTCAACCGGATGCCCTTTGCGCTCACAGGCGCCATCCACCACTTCCTCATTCGCCAGGACGGTCCCACACTGCGGACACCACCACACCGGTGCATCCGCCGTGTAGGCAAGACCCCGCTCGTAGAGTTTCAGGAAAATCCACTGGGTCCATTTCACATACTTCGGATCGGTCGTATCGACCTCGCGGTCCCAGTCGTAGGAAAACCCGAACCGCTTAATTTGCTGACGGAAGACATCAATATTTTTGCGGGTCGTGATGGATGGATGCGTGCCGGTTTCAATCGCATACTGCTCAGCAGGAAGGCCAAACGCATCCCAGCCCATCGGGTGCAGGACATTGAAGCTGCGCATGCGCTTGTAGCGGCAGTAGATGTCTGTCGCGGTATAGCCCTCTGGGTGGCCCACGTGCAAGCCCGCTCCCGATGGATACGGGAACATATCGAGGACATAGAACTTCTTGCCTGCCTGCCCAGAAGAGTGCGGGGCAGGCAGGCGCTTGGCATCGCCATCCACGGCTCGGAAGAGTTTTTTGTCTTCCCAATAGCGCTGCCACTTCGGCTCGATCTGGGCGAAGGGATATTTTTCAGACATCAGAAGGCAGATGACAGAAGACAGATATCAGAAAAAAGACTTAGGACACAAGACTCAAGTTCAGACATGAGACGTCGGACGACGGAGGTTAACCATCCACGCAAGCAGACAGGTCAATCCCAGGCCTACCATGGCCCCGCTCCAGTTTAGAGCTACATCCGACCATTGGAAGAACCGCTGCGGGAGAGCCGCTTGAATCACCTCATCCACAAACCCAACAACGAGGAGGAAAGTCCCAACTTTCATGAGCGTTCGCCGAGGTCGTACACCCGCATGGGCGTACCAGGCTGCAAGTACTCCCACGCCCATGTACTCAGCCATGTGAATCTGATTCACCGTCATCAACCGCCCAAGCGAATCGCGTAGGAACCGGTTCCAGCACAGAAGGGCAAGCGGCAACGTCGCAAATTTGATGAGCACATAGCCCACGAGATATCGCTGTAAGACGCGCCGATGCATGTCGGTGTCCCGTCATCCCAGGAACACACCCTTGAGCGCGGCCTCCGCTTGTGGGACGATCGCGTCCCAGTCGGTTTCTGGCGTTTTGTTCACTGAGATGAAGTTGTTGATTCCAAAGACACCGATCACTCCAGGGATGCTCAATAACGCCTTGGCCCAGGGCGCCGGGATATTCGTCGGATCCCCGCGGTACGTCTCCCCTTTGGTCGCCACGGTGCGGTTCAAGGTGAATTTCACCGCGTTGGGATTCGGGGTTCCTTCAACGAGGATCTCAAGCGGCTTAGACATGTGTGTTCTCCGGTTTGCCAGTTAGCCGGTTGACGGATAACGAGCCCAACGGTCAACAGCCCGGCTGAACCCGTAGCACAGGAAGAATAACCCCAAGGCGATGACTTCCATCCCTCCGATGTAGAACGGCCAGGGCCCAAGATAATCCAGGAGGCTGGGATGCGACGGTTTCCTGGCCAGATACCCAAAGTTCGTTCCCCATGTCCAGTTGAGCAGTCCGGCAACCGCCACGTAGAGGTTGCTGATGAGCCATACCCGCCAGACTGACCGCGCGGTCATGCGCAGACGCCCGCTGGCGGCTAAATAGACTGCGCCCACGACCACGCCACAATGCCCGAGAAAGAACTGCCACCACGGATAACTGGGAAACCCTTCATGCAGATCGGGGGTCAGCACGGCTTGCGAGCTTCCCGCCAATCCCCAAAAAAACGCCAGTTCTGCGACAACACCATGCCTGCCAATGAGTGCCCAGGCCACCAACCAGAGGGCCAGATCACAGAGTTGAAACGGAAGTGTGAAGATGCCACGTGCCAAGTAAACGATCCACGAGACCAACTCGTTGCCAACCAAAACGATCGCAAGCCCCACGCGAATGCGTCGATCGTTCTCACAACCTGCAAGGCGCGGCGCGCGCGCCACCAGCGTGAAGGCCGTCGCAACCGTGATCCCCAGTACAACCCAGTGATCAGGTCCGAACGGCCTGAACAGTGCCATGGCTGCGCCGGAGAAGTTTCCGGACCGTCGCGAGGTTGCGCGGATCATCCTCCTCAGTCTTCTTCGGCGTCTCGAGAATGAAGGGCAGACGCTGCAAGCGCGGATGCGTGACAATACGCCCCATCGCCTCAAGGCCGATGTGGCCTTGTCCAATATGCCAGTGACGATCCACGTGGCTGTCAAAGACCGTCTTGGAATCGTTGAGATGGATCACGTGCACGGACTCAAGACCAATGAGGCGATCACACCGCTCGAGCGTGTCCTCTAGTCCCTCTTCCGTATGAATCGCAAATCCGGCGGCAAACAAGTGCGCCGTATCCAAACAGACGCCGAGGCGGTCCTGGCGCGTCACCCGATCGCGCATCGCCGCCAAGTGTTCAAACCGATCCCCGAGCCCCTGCCCAGCGCCTGCAGTGTTCTCAAGCAGGATCCGAACCGTCCCGTCGGAACCATTCAGCGTGCGATTAAGCGCTTCCGCAACCCGCGCGATCCCGGCTCGCTCCCCCGTGCCTCGGTGACTGCCCACATGGGTCACGAGGTACTGCGCCCCAAGCCTGACGCAGCGACGATATTCTTCCTGATAGAGCACCACCGATTGGCTCCACACCACACGGTCTGGGGACGCGAGGTTGATGATATACGGGGCGTGGACGACCAAGGGGTCAATGCCCGCGTGCGCTCGCTGTTGATGAAACGCCTTGAGCGTGCTTGCCGGGAATGTGGGGGCGGATCCGCCGCGCGGGCTTCGGCTGAAGATCTGCATGGTTGTGCAGGACAGTCGCGTGGCGCGCTTGAGGGCTTCCAACACCCCTCCGACAATGGAGACATGAACCCCTAACCTCATGGAAAGCTGTATCTTATCATTGGTCTCTCAGGGGGTCAACGAACGTCGGCACCCCGGAAGGCTGCATTGACACTGTATGAGGGCGCGTGTTATGTTAGACGCATCGTTACGGACGGCTGGGGCAGTAGCTCAGTTGGGAGAGCGCCACAATGGCATTGTGGAGGCCAGGGGTTCGATCCCCCTCTGCTCCACCAGATTCTCTACTTCGGGGATCGAACCCAAGGGGTGGAGTTCGAAGACACAGCTTCGAACACCGAACTTCCACCTTCGAACGAGAGGGCTTTCCAACATGACTCGCGCTAATCGGTGGATTGCGTGTTTCCTGCTTTGGGCATGTCCCGCGGTGGCGTGGGCTGGATATGTGAACGTCATTGAACTCGACAACCAGATCATCAGCCCAGTGACCCAGCAGTACATCTTTGACGCGATCGACCGCTCAGAAACCGAACAGGCAGAGTGCCTGGTGCTCATGCTCGATACCCCAGGCGGATTGCTGGAATCTACGCGCGCCATCGTGAAACGCATGATGAACGCGCGTATTCCCATCATCGTCTATATTGCGCCCTCAGGCGCCCGGGCGGGTTCCGCCGGGGTGTTCATCACCCTCGCGTCGCATATCGCGGCCATGGCGCCCTCGACCAATATTGGTGCGGCCCATCCGGTGGTGGTCGGTCAAGGGGGCGGACCAGCCAAAAAGTTAATCCGACGGGTCAAGCGGGCGGCCAAAGACGAGTTTGGCAAACCTCAAAAGCCTGAGGAAGAGGAGGTCGTCGAGGAAGAAGAGAAAGACCCCATGGCCGAGAAGATCATGAACGACACCGTGGCCTGGGTCACGACGATCGCCAAATCCCGTCACCGGAATGAGGAGTGGGCGACAAAAGCGGTCACCGAAAGCTTCTCCATCACGGAGCAGGAGGCGGTCAAGGATCACGTCGTCGATCTTGTGGCCAAGGATCTGACTGAGCTCCTGCAGAAAATTGACGGCTGGCCGCTTGAACTGCCCGATGGCCCACGGACCTTAGCGACGGCCAAGGCCGAGGTGAAGCAACTCCCCATGACGCCGCGGCAGCGGTTTCTCGCCGTCATCACGAACCCGAACATCGCCTACCTCTTGATGCTGCTGGGCACCCTGGGGCTCGTCTTTGAGTTTACGCACCCCGGCATCGGATTCCCCGGCATTGCAGGGCTGATCTGCGTGATCCTGGCGATGTATGCGTTCCAGACCCTGCCAGTCAACTACGCGGCGCTGGCTTTGATGGGACTCGGCATCATCTTGCTCATTGCTGAAATCAAGGTGATCAGCCATGGGTTGCTCGCCTTGGGTGGAGTGATTGCCCTCACCCTGGGCAGTCTCATGTTGATTGAAAGCCCTGAGCCAAGCCTGCGCGTGTCCCTGCGGATCATCGTGCCCACCGTGGTGACCTTGTCAGCGATCGTCCTCTTCGTCCTGCAACGGGCCTTTCGCGTGCAAACACAGCCCGTCACGACCGGCTCCCAGGGGCTGGTGGGAGAAATTGGCGCGGCTTCGACAGACCTCAATCCTGAGGGCAAGGTCTTTGTGTACGGCGAGCTTTGGCATGCGATCAGCGCCATGCCGGTTCGCCGAGGAGAGCGGGTCCGAGTCACGAGTGTAAAGGGTCTGCAACTGACCGTCGAGAAACTCTAGCGAACACGAAAGGAGGAACTGATGCCGCTCTTTGGGTTTGGATTCAGCCTGCCGGTGATCCTCGTGGTCCTCTGGGTGGTGAATTGTGTCAAGATCCTCCGGGAATACGAGCGGGGGGTCGTCTTCCGGCTGGGGCGGCTCATCCCTCAACCCCTCGGGCCAGGGTTAAAGTTCATCATCTTCCCGATTGATAAGTTGCAGCGAATCAGCCTGCGCACCATTACCCTCGATGTCCCGCCACAGGATGTCATTACGAAAGACAACGTGTCCCTGAAGGTCAATGCGGTCGTCTACTTTCGCGTCATCGAGCCCAACAAAGCCGTGGTGCAGGTCGAAGACTACCTCTTTGCGACCTCGCAGATGGCCCAGACGACACTCCGCAGTGTGCTGGGGCAGGTGGAGTTGGATGAGCTCCTCATTCATCGCGATGAACTCAACCAACGCCTCCAGAGCATCATCGACAAGCAAACCGAGCCGTGGGGCGTCAAGGTCTCCGCGGTGGAAATCAAGCAGGTGGACTTGCCGGAGGAAATCCGACGGGCGATGGCACGGCAGGCTGAGGCGGAACGGATCCGGCGTGCAAAAATCATTGGGGCCGATGCGGAATTTCAGGCCGCCCAAAAATTGGTTGATGCCGCTAGCCTGATGATTACAGAGCCGATGTCGCTGCAAATGCGCTATCTGCAGACGCTGGCGGAGATCGCCACGGAGAAGAATTCCACGATAATCTTTCCGATTCCGATTGACCTCATCAAGCCGTTCCTCGAGAAGAGTAAGTCGAGTTGACGCTTGCCTTACTCTCGCCGGGGTGGCGGAACCGGCCCGCCCCGGCTTGAGTCCTCAAGGCGGGCCGGGGTATACGCGCCCCGCACCAAATCGGCCAATCAGGCCGGGGTGGTGGAATTGGTAGACACGTCCCGCACAAAATAGATCGATTCGTGCCGAGGTGGCGGAACCGGTATACGCGTCGGTCTCAAAAACCGATGACCGAAAGGTCGTGTGGGTTCGACTCCCACCCCCGGCAGTTTCTTGCACACACGTCCTGACAGCCACTCGGCACCGCTCAATTTTGGTGCGGGATGGCCGCAAGGCCGTGTGGGTTCTCCGCCCTCTGGTAAAGGGCGAGGGGCGGATCCGCCCCAGGCTTTTCCGCATGGGCGGAGATTCTCTCCCTCGGCATTCCAAAAAACAGTTGAAAGTGGAAAGGGAGGAGCCCTTTCCACTTTACACTTTGAACGTTACACTGATTTTAAGAGGCGGGAGGATGCGCGAGGGAGGCGATGGCGGTGGGGCGAGGCAGTTGACTCGTGTAGACACCGATGCGCCTGAAGCGCTCGTAGCGATGGTGGAGCAGTTCCTCTGTGGAGAGCGGTTCAACGGTCTTCCAAAAACGCACAATCGCGTCTTTCATACGCGCCGCCACGGCTTCCGGATCGTGGTGGGCGCCGCCGGGCGGCTCATCGATCACTTCATCCACGAGGCCAAAACCCAGGAGATCTTTCGCGGTTAATTTGAGGGCTTCGGCCGCCTCAGGGGCTTTCGCCCGATCGCGCCATAAGATGGCGGCACAGCCTTCCGGGGAGATCACCGAGTAATACGCGTTCTCAAGGATCCCGACCCAGTCCCCTACCCCCACCCCAAGGGCCCCACCCGAGCCACCCTCCCCGATCACACAGATAAAGATCGGGCTGCGAATACGAGCCATCTCGCGCATGTTATAGGCAATCGAGTGGGCCTGCCCACGTTCCTCGGCGCCAATCCCTGGGTAGGCGCCTGGGGTATCAATGAAGATGACCACCGGCAGGTGGAATTTCTCAGCCAGGTGAATGAGCCGAAGGGCCTTGCGATACCCCTCGGGGTGCGCGGAACCGAAATTGCGCATGAGGTTTTCCTTGGTATCCCGGCCTTTTTGGTGGCCGAGGACGAGCAGCCGGCGTCCGTCCAGCTGCGCGAAGCCTCCGACGAGGGCTTTGTCATCGCCATACAGGCGATCCCCGTGGACTTCCATGAACTCGCTCATGATCAGCCGGATATAATCGAGCGTGTACGGCCGCAGGGGGTGGCGGGCCAGTTGGACCCGCTGCCACGCTGTGAGGTGGCCGTACACCCGCCGCTTGAGCTGCTCTAGCTGGACTTCAAGGCCCCGGATCATCCCCGTGTGCCGGTCCTTCTCATTGTCCTTCCGCAGCTCCTGGAGACGCCGCGTCAGCTCAGCAATGGGTTTCTCAAAATCGTACCGGTAGAGTCCGTCCATCGTCATTGGGATTCGTCAACCCCCATACCAAGTGGCTGAGTCGCCACGGAGTGCAGATGCGTAACGTTTCTGCAACAGCGCAATGCAATGTCCACGCCCAACGGCCGCTGCCACTTGGTGTGGGGGTCAATCCACCACAGTCACGTCAGTTCCCGTGGGGACGATCGCGAAGAGCTCCTCGACATCGGGCTTGGTCATGCGCACGCACCCGGCGGTGACTTGCTTCCCCATCGCGGAGGGATCCACGGATCCGTGAATCCCGTAGCCTGGTTTATCCCATCCCAGCCACCGGGTTCCCAGGATGTTCTCGGGGCTTCCGTGAGGAACCACGGCACCTTGGCGATACCACACCGGATTGGGGACCTTGTTGATAATCGTAAACGTCCCAACGGGTGTTGAGCCGTCTTTGCCGGTCGCCACGGAATAGAGCTTGAAGAAGTGATTGTCCTGGGTGAGCAGGAGTTGATTTTGCGACTGGTCGACCACGATACTGAAGTGCCCCTTGGGGACTTTCAACTTCTGCTTGGGACGGATCACGTCCCCCTTAAGTCCGTTGGCCCGTTTCAGGAGGTCCACGGTGGTGTGTTGCGTCGCGGCGATCCGACCCAGCGTATCCCCGGGTTGCACCTCGTAGGCTAGGTCCGATTCAGTCACCGTCGGGGAAAAGAGCAGTGCGACGTTGACCGTCCCTAGCCGCTCCTGGGCCTGGCTGACCAGGGGGGAACTCGGAAACTGCTCAAGGAGCATCCGGTACATCGCACGGGCTGCGAGGAGGTTTTGTTCCTGTTCGTACACGTGACCCAGGGCGAGGAGTCCATTGTCAGTCCATGGCGAATTCGGGAAATTCCCAATCAGTTCCTCCAGCTTCGCCTGGGCTTCAGGCAACGCCCCGCGTTGAACGGCTTGTTCCGCCACGGCCAAGAGCCGCCGCTCCCTGCCATGAGGGCCTAAGAATCCTTGCGTCCCAGCCCACACGACAAACCCAACCCCCAGCACCACCCCCACACCCACTGCTAAGGCCACCAGTACCTGCCGACGCATCTGCACTCCTTCAATGAAGACACAAGTTATGGAGTCCGTCAGGACGACATAACTTGTCTGTCTGAATTTCCGCCAGAGGCGGATCCGCCTTTGGCGGAGACCCCCACACCCAGCAGAACGTCCGCTCCACGTGTGCGAGGCTCTTCCCCATTCCTACGACGATACGCTTCAGGACAGCCATTCGTTTCCCTGCTGGGTGTGGGGTCACATTCGGCCAACAGACTTACGTTTCCGCCAAACTTCTTGGCGGACCCGCTAAGCCTTGTGGCGGGCGCTTACGCTCCGTAAGTCTGGGCCTCATGTGACTACTGCATCATTAAGGCTGTCACCAACCCCAATCCCATCCCTGCGAGCACCTCGGTTGGGGTATGGCCGAGGAACTCTTTGAGGCGTTCTTCCTGAATCCGCCGCTTAAAGTACATGTCCTCCAGCATCTTATTGAGAATCTGGGCCTGCCGGCCGCTCCAGCGGCGCACGCCTTGGGCATCAAAGAGCGTGATACAGGTAAAGACGGCCGTCACGGCAAAGAGGGTGGAATCAAAGCCGACGTGCAGTCCCACGGTGGTACTCAACGCCGTCACGCCCGCGGCGTGGGTGCTGGGCATCCCGCCGGTCCCAACCAGCCAGCGAAAATCAAACCGACGCTGGCGGAGGGATCCGATGATAATCTTCATGGCTTGGGCGAGGAAACAGGCAAGCAACCACGTGAGGAACACCCGGTTACTGAACCAGGCGGTCAGTACCGATGGCATGGACAATCGCTAGTTGGTCTGCGGTTCGAGGACGCGCACCTGCAGTTTGGTGACGAATCCGATGGTGGGCACGCCATCGCGAACCACATACCCTTGGTTGCCTTGGGCGAGTTGGCGTTGATCTTCATCGCGGCGAGCTTGGATGCGGGCCAGCCACGCTTGCCGATGTTCCTGTTGGATGCGCTGGTTGACCAGGCGGATGGCTATTTTAAGTTCCTTCAGGGAGGAGAGTTTCGCTTCCAGCTGCGCGTTTTGTTGGGTCACGGCGGTCAAGTGCTGGGCGAGGGTGAGATTCGTTTGTTGCAGCTGCTCATGGTCACGTTGGAGCCGACTGATCTCCTGCTCGGCCTTGGCCAGCCGCATCTGGAGCGCGGCCAGATCGCTCGCTTGCGTATCGGTGGTTTCACGGGCCTGGGTCAGTTCCTGGTTGAGGTGTGTCTGCTCCTGCTGAAGCTGCGACAGCATCGCTTGGGTCTTGGCATAGGCCGAGGCGAGCTGCTGTTTGTCGAGCGCCAGCTTGGTGGCCAGCAGACCGCTCACCAGCGCGGCGACGACCAGAAACCAAAGCAGAGCTCGTCGATCAGTGTGCTGTGCCATTGCGGGATTCTCCTTGACCGGATGGGAATGGTCGTGGTAGGTTCCAGTATAAGCTTGGTGTGTCGAAAACGCAAGCCCCGTTAGATATTTGTCCATGGAAGGCGGGACCTTAACCTGGTAGCGGAAATGGTCGGTTTCCTGCGACAGATCCGTGCTCGAAGCATCTAACGGGGCATGCCCCAACACCAATTCCGAGTCAACCTAAAATTTTCGAACGCGAGGTTTGTTCAAGGATACGGCCTATGGTCTTTCCGCTTGTAGCAACGTGAGCGAATTGGTGTAGGGGCATGCTGGCCCGCTCGTATTCGTATGCCATCGTCGGCCTTGAAGCGATCCCGATTGAAATCGAGGTCGACACCAGCCGCGGTCTGCCAAACCTGACCGTGGTCGGTCTTCCAGACCAAGCTGTGAAGGAAGCCCGCGAGCGGGTCCGCAGCGCAATCCTGAACAGCCAGTACGAGCTTCCCCCACGACGCATCACGGTGAACCTCGCGCCCGCCGACCTCAAAAAAGAAGGCGGGATGTTTGACCTCGCCATCGCCCTCGGGATCCTCTCAACCTCTGAACAACTGGATCCTGCGAGGCTGGCCGAGGTGGTCGTGGTGGGGGAACTCGCGCTTGATGGAAGCCTCCGACCAGTCCCTGGCATCTTACCCATCGCCATGGCGATGCGAACCGGCAGGCGACGCACCCTCCTCGTTCCAGCAGCCAATGCTGCCGAGGCGTCAGTCGTCAACGGCATTCACGCCATCGCCGTTGAACATCTCCACCAGGCCGTTGAGTATCTCTCTGGAACATCCCAGCTATCCGCCGTCCGCCACGACCCGAAACAATTTTCCCAACGCGTGAATCGGTATGAGTGGGATTTTGCCGAGGTGAAAGGGCAAGCCCTGGCCAAGCGCGCGCTGGAGGTGGCGGTGGCCGGCGGGCACCACGTCCTGCTCATTGGTCCGCCAGGATCAGGCAAATCCATGCTGGCCCAGCGCATTCCTACGATCCAGCCAGATCTTTCCCTGGAGGAAGCCTTAGAGACAACCAAGATTCACAGCATCCTGGGTTTGTTGTCCCCTGAGCGACCCCTGGTCACTCAGCGCCCCTTTCGATCGCCCCACCATACCAGCTCCGCCATTGCCCTGGTGGGCGGCGGGCCCAATCCGCGTCCTGGGGAGATTTCCCTGGCGCACCACGGCGTGTTGTTCCTCGATGAATTGCCGGAGTTTCATCGGGACGTGCTGGAAAGCCTGCGGCAACCCCTCGAAGACGGGTTGGTGAGCGTCGCGCGGGCCAAACGCGCGGCGGTCTTCCCGGCCCGCTTCATGCTTGTCGCCGCCATGAATCCGTGCCCGTGCGGGTACCTCACGGACCCCGCCCATCCCTGCCGCTGCACCCCACCAAAAGTCCAGCAGTATCTCGCCAAGATCTCCGGACCGCTCCTGGACCGGATCGATCTCCACATTGAGGTGCCGGCCGTCCCGTTCCAGATGCTGACACAACCGCAAGACGGCGAACCCTCCGCCTCAATCAAACGCCGGATTGTCAGCGCCAGAGCCCGCCAACACAAGCGCCTCAAACCTTACGGGCTGTTTACCAACGCCCAGATGCGCCACCGCCAGATCACGAAGCTGTGCGTCCTGACCGACGCGGCCAAGGACCTCCTCAAGACTGCGATGGAGGAGCTGAAATTCTCCGCTCGTGCCTACGACAAAATCTTGAAGGTCGCCAGGACGATTGCTGACCTGGCGGGGACAGACGAACTCTTGCCGGAACATCTCGCCGAAGCGATCCAGTACCGCAGCCTCGATCGGCAACTGTGGGTGTGAGAATTATCCCTGCTTGAAAAATAGATACTATAAGTGTATACTCTCCTGTGAGGAGGTGAGCGACGTGATGAAAGTCGAGCACATTAACATTACGATCCCCCCGAACTTGCGGGAAGCGGTGGATCACCAGGCCAAGCGGGAGCGAACGAGGCGTAGCACCTTGATCCAAAAAGCGGTCAGGGTTTATCTGGGGCTGTCACGCAAGAAGGCCCTGAGAGCCCTGCTGGAAGAAGGATATGCGGAGTTGGCTTCCGAGGCGAAGCAGTTAGAACGTGAATTTGCCCGCCTGGATGCTGAATCGCTGAAGTATGCCGATTAGGCGGGGCGATCTGTTCTGGGTCGACCTAAATCCGGTCAAGGGCTCAGAACAGGCGGGCCGTCGTCCGGTCGTCGTGATCCAGAACGACGTGGGCAACGAGGCCGCGCCAACGGTCATCGTGGCCCCGCTCACCACGAAGAGCTTCACGCAGCACTATCCGATCAACGTGCATATCTCTCGTGGCGTTGCTGGCTTGAAAGAAGACTCAACGATCCTGCTCTCTCAAATCCGCACCATTGACAAGACCCGCCTCGACCGCAAGATCGGCCATCTGCCGCTCTCCTACCTCAAGCAGGTTGACCAAGCCATCTGTATCAGCCTTGGTCTGGCGCTGTAGCTTCACCATCCAGTCCAAGCACCGCTTACAACCGTTCCAAGTGTCTCCGGATCGGCTTCAGGTTCCGCTTCTCCCAGTTGATCACGGTTTCAGGTACCACACCGACCCGCTCGGCCAGCTCTTTGACCATCAAGTGCTGATCCATGCGGGCCTTGCGGATTTGCTCGCCGAGGGTCTTGGGGTCCTTCGGATAGGCCGGATTGAACTCAAGCAGGTTGACCGTGAATTCGAAGGTGTAGACGGGACAAGGGCTTACAAAGTTTGTATTCTGTACCGCAGGGTTGCCCGTGCGGGTATCTGACCGATCCAACGCGCACCTGTCGGTGCACCCCGCCGAAGATCCAGCAGTACCTCGCGAAGATCTCAGGACCCCTGCTCGATCGCATCGACCTCCACATCGAGGTCCCAGCGGTGCCCTACGACGTCCTCAGTCGGCACGTGGATGGAGAGTCCTCGGGTCTGATCAAGCCGCGGATCCTCAGAGCCCGCGCGATCCAGCAGAAACGCCTGAAGCCGTATGGGCTGTTCACCAACAGCCAGATGCGCCACCGC
>CAYJTP010000022.1:24848-24950 GCA_964373175.1 uncultured Planctomycetales bacterium | reverse complement strand
GGGCCGATGGTACTAATCCCGCAAGGGATTGGGAGAGTAGGACGGCGCTCCGGTTATTTTTTGTGCGGGGCCCGTCAAGGGGTTTGCTGGCCGCTCAGCAGA
>CAYJTP010000022.1:15383-24748 GCA_964373175.1 uncultured Planctomycetales bacterium | reverse complement strand
TTTTCGCTGCGCGAAAATCTGAATTCGCGGCTGCGCAAACCCCTTGCCACCCGCTGGGGTGGGGGAAAGAGAAAAGAACGGTGACCAACAAGGTCGCCGTTTTTGTTTGGCGCGGGGCCCGTCAAGGGGTTTGCTGGCCGCTCAGCAGATTTTCGCTGCGCGAAAATCTGAATTCGCGGCTGCGCAAACCCCTTGCCACCCGCTTTGGTGGGGAGAGAAAGAAAAAAGAAAAACGGCGAGCCGAGAGGGGTCGCCGTTTTTGTTTGACCGGGAATCTGCTATAATCCTGCCAATCCCAGCGTAACCTACCCGGAGGTGTAGCGTGGGAAGTCCGAAGATCAGTCCCACCGTTGAGTCGAAGTTTGTCCCCGGACGTGTCCCTGCCGTACCCGGTACGGTTTTTCCCGAGTTTTCCGCGAAAGACCTGTTCCTAGTTTTGGAGAGGCAAAGCTGGCAATTTCACTGAGTCAGATTATTAGTGGCTTTGCTAAGGCTTTCAAAGCAGTTGATGCAGATGCGCCTGTTCAGAAAACGAAATACAAGCCTGGCATCGGTCCACTTTCAGAGGCTTTCGCCATAAAATTGGCGCTTGTAGAGTTGAAGGAAAGCGAACCAAACTTATATGGCAAAGCTGGTTCATTTCGTTATCCGGAGACTTCTCAGAGGTGCGATCTTGTAATTCCAGATGAATGGGCTCTTGAATTCAAGCTGCTACGGCCCTTTGGTGATGATGGCAAAGAAGCTGAACACTGGTCTGAAAACATACTTCATCCATACGAAGCAAAATCGGAGGCGTTACTGGGAGTGCCAGGCTGACGGTCCATGCTGAGGAAAGCGGTACCGGGTTCCGAGGGGACAGGTTAAGCGATGGAACAATCGTACCGGGTCTGTTGTTGGGCAATCGGGTTGGGGTGAGGGGATGCGGAGTCGGTGGCAGGCAAGGATCGCAAGGCGCCACGGTCCGTTAGAGGCGCTCGCGTATCGCTCACGCCTCATCGGGGAGGAAGAAACGCTGGGGCTCTTTGGGGGAGGCAACACCTCCACGAAGTGCGTGCAACCGGATCTGTTTGGCCAGCCGCAGGACGTCCTATGGATCAAGGGGAGCGGCGCCACGCTGAAAGGTTGTGGGCCCCGTCACTTTGCTCCCCTGCGCGTGGAGCCGTTGCGTCGGTTGGTCTCGCGGGGTTCGATGAGTGACGAGGAGATGGTGGCGTGCCTGGAGCAATGCCTGCTCGATCCAAAGGCGCCGCGGCCATCCGTGGAAACCTTGCTGCATGCCTTTCTCCCGGAACGTGACATCGATCATACCCATGCAGATGCGATCCTGTCGCTTGCCAACACCGACAAGGGCGAGGCACTCGTCCGCAAGGTCCTGGGACCGCAGCTGCTCTGGATTCCCTATCTCCAGCCGGGCTTTACGCTCTCCAAGCGTGTCGCGGAAGCCTACCACCGCCATCCAGACGCGCATGGCGCCGTCCTCGAGAAACACGGGCTGATCACCTGGGGCCCTGACGGGAGCACGAGTTATGCCAGGACCATCCGCTACGTCTCCATGGCTGAGCGCGTTCTGGCGCAGCAGCGACGCCGCAGGAGGTGGTCAGTCCATGCCCGGTCGCCGCTTGCGCCTGAGCGACGGATGGCACTGTTGCGTCATTGGCTGCCGGCTATTCGTCGGACCCTCAGCCGTCGACGAAAAGTCTGCCTGACGTTCTTCGAGACCCCACAGATCCTGGAATTCGTGAATGCTCGGCGCATGCCGCAGGTCGCCCGGATCGGGCCTGCGACGCCGGATCATATGTTGCGGACCAAGCGGCTGCCGCTGGTGGTAGCGCTGGGCGGCCGCTCACCTGAGCAGGTTTCGCCAGAGTCGATCGTCAAGCAACTCGAGGCCTACGCCGCGTCGCATGAGCGGTATTTCCACACATACCACCACCCTGGGCAGGTCATGCAGGATCCGTATCCGCGGGTCCTCCTGATTCCTGGCGTGGGGATGCTCACCGTGGGCAACGATGCGACCGACACCGAGATGGTGGCCACGATCTATACGCACGCCATGGCCATCATGCGCAACGCCTCGACGGTGGGGCGCTATACCTCGGTGTCCGAACGGGAGGCGTTCGGCGTCGAATACTGGCCCCTGGAACTCTATAAGCTCTCCCTGGCGCTTCCCGAGGCGGAGCTGTCACGGGAGGCGGGGCTGATTACCGGGGCAGCGGGCGGGATCGGACGAGGCATTGCGGAACTGTTGGTGGATCGTGGAGCGAGTGTGGTGGTCACCGATCTGAAGCGGCAAGCGGTTGAGCAGTTGGCCGATTCGTTGAACCAGCGTGCGGGTCGTCGGCGCGCGCTTGGGCTCGTCATGGATGTCACGGATGAGCAGAGCATCGAACGGGTTCTGGATGAAACGATCAGGACCTTTGGGGGCCTCGATTTTCTTGTCTCAAACGCCGGGATCGCGACGGTGGCTTCGATTGAGCGGCTCCGACGTGACGAGTGGGAGCGAAACCTCGCCGTGAATGCCACCGGCCACTTCCTCGTAGCCCGGGCAGTGGTCCGGTGGCTGCGCGCTCAGGGGCTGGGGGGCTCATTGGTCTTCATTTCCTCCAAAAACGTGACCGCACCTGGGAGGGAGTTCGGGGCCTATAGCGCGGCCAAGGCGGCTGAAACCCAGTTGGCGCGTGTGTTGGCGATTGAAAACGGTGAGCATGGGATTCGGGTAAACCTCGTGAACCCCGATGGCGTGTTTGAGGGCTCAGGCTTATGGAAAGCGATTGGCGCGGATCGCGCGAAGACCTACCGGATCCCGCCACGCGATCTGGAACGGTACTACCAGCAACGCAATCTCTTGAAGGCACGTGTCCTTCCGGCCGATGTCGCGGAAGCCGTGTGCTTTCTCATCTCCCAACGGGCCGCCAAAACCACCGGTTGCATGCTCACGGTCGATGGGGGGCTGCGAGAAGCGTTCCCCCGCTAGGAAATCCTTCACATTTGCGACGGGTCGATGTTCGAGAAAATGGGTACCGGTTCTCTTCTTCAACAAGAACAAGGAGGGGGATTATGAAGCGGATGGTAGTATTGTTGGCGTTGGCCGTTGGGGTGGGATTGGCGGGGGTGGGGGAGGCGAAGGAGCACGGCGGAAAGGAGCACCCAGGGAAGGAGCATGCGGGGAGGGCCGTGCCTGAGGCGACAGCGCCTCCTGGGCTTTCCAAGCAGGAAAAGACTCCGACAGGCTTAGAGAAACAGCACAAGACGCCGCAGGGGTGGACGAAGGGGAAGAAGACCGGTTGGAAAAAAAGTCCCAAGCCAGTGGAGAAGCCCTCCAAACCCACGCCCTGATTGACCGAAGAGGTACTGAAAACGGAGGGACCAGGTTGACTTGAGTCTTAGGTCTCGAGTCTTGAGTCCAAATCTGGAAGCCGTCGGCGGAAGCTGGCGGCGTTTCTTTTGTGCTTGCACACCCGCTTGCAAATCCCCTAAGATACGCCTTTCGAAGCCATCAACTAGAGGAGGAACCATGGCGTATGACAGCAGCTTAGATCAGCAGCTCTTCGCGAAGTCGTGGGAAGGCCATGGGACGACGATTACTGTGGGGGTGTATTCCTATAATCGTGGACCCAAGAAAGTTCAAATCAGCCGGGAGTTGATTGCTGAAGAAGGCAAGGGCGGGTTTGCGAAGTTGGGACGGCTGACGAAAGAAGAGCTCGAGGGAATTTTGCCGCTCTTGCAAGAAGCCCTCGCCAAAATGGACTAGGAAACGCTTCTCTGTAGTCAAGCAGTGAGGAAAGGTCGTGTGTCGGAGGAGCCGCCAGCAACCGCTGGCGGCTTTTTGTTGCATGGCTTGACGTTCAGGAGTGTAGTCAGGCATACTTGCGTTGTGTCCAATTAAGAAGTCTTCGTAAGCTGGTCGAATCACCGCCTGCGGCGGGACCCCGTCAACGGCGGTGGCGGGCAAACCTCAGCCACATTTCTTGGCTGATCCGCCACGGTTTGTGGCGGACGCCGCAAGGCGGGGACGCAAAACCACAGACCCCACACCCAGCGCTGCAGCGATTGGGATCTGTGCAGCGCTAGGGTACGTGCGTTCGTAACCGCAGTTGGAAGGCGGATGCGAATGGCGCTGGATGTGGGGTGGCTGGGCTGCCGGTCCAGCGTTTTTGTTGGACGGTACAGTGGGGTCGAAGGTAGCAGAGGGAGGGAAGGACGATGCGACGCGTTGGAATGGCTGCAAGCGTGGTGCTCAGCGGAATGATGATCGGACCGCCGCTCGTATTTGCCGAGAGTCGGCCCCTTGAGCAACTCCCGAAAGATCTCCTGCGCTGGTCCACCCTCTGGATGGATATCCCCAAACAGATGTATGAAGTGGGTCAGGAAGATGGCCCGCTTGCCGCGTTGACCTGGGGCCCGACCAAAGGGACTGCGGTCATGGTGCAATCAACGACCAAAGAGTTGTGGGATGTCGTGAAGCCAGACCAGCGTCCTCATCAACGCCAAGGACAGGACCACTCGAAAGGACTGATCGTGCGCTACGAATTTTAACGACACACGACCATGGCTGTGGGAGTGTGGTCACAAGCCGCCCCGGTAGCAGACTTGCCGGGACGGCTTTTGTTTCATTCCACCCAGGGGTACAATACAGGTTGGGAGGGAGGAGCGGGTTAGACGTTGGCGATGAATCAGGTCAAGTGCGCCTATTGCTATTCGACGAATGTGACCGTGGTCTCCTCCTATGAAACTCGCGACGTGATTGTCGTGCAATGCGTGGATTGTGGGAAGGCCTCTGAAATTGATACCGAAAATTTTACCGTCGATACAGGGGATTTACCGCAAGAATAATATGTGAACAGATTCCCGCCAGAAGACTCTTGCTGGCGGATTTGTTTTGTACTTGAACGTAGACAGATGTCTAGTATATGATGGGTGAACCATGGAGCCCACACGAATCTGGAACCCGCCCAATCCGTATTTGACCGAGCATCGAGAATTGCTGGGTGAACCACCCGTCGCAGAACTTGAACTCTACGAGGATCACTCCAAATCGATCCTCTCGCGAAACGACAGTCCTGATCTTGGGTTTCGCTGGAGCGTGAATCCCTACCGAGGCTGTTTTCATGCCTGCGCCTATTGCTACGCGAGGCCGACACATGAGTATTTTGGATTCGGGGCGGGCACCGATTTTGAGCGAAAACTCTTTGTGAAACGGAAGGCTCCTCAGTTGTTAGAGGATGCGTTTCGACATCCGTCCTGGCACGGTGAGCCCATTGTGTTTTCCGGCGTGACCGATTGCTATCAACCACTGGAAGCCGCCTGGAAGCTGACGCGCGGATGTCTTGAAGTCTGTCTGTCGTTTCGCAACCCAGCCTCGGTGATTACGAAGTCACTGCTGGTACGTCGAGATGCGGCGTTGCTCGCACAACTGGCGAAAGAAGCGGATGTCAGCGTTAGTCTCAGCATTCCATTTTTGGATGAGCATGTGGCGCGACTGATTGAACCCGGTGCGCCGACCATCAAGCGGCGCTTTGAGACGATGCGCCTTCTTGCGGCGGCAGACGTGCCCGTGGGGATTGGGATCGCACCCATCATCCCTGGTCTCAATGATTCAGCTATTCCGGGGTTGCTGAAGGAGGCAAAACGCCACGGCGCCCAATTTGCGTTCAAGACACTCTTGCGCCTGCCCGGTAGCGTCAAGGCGGTGTTCTTTCACGCCATGCAGGAGCGCCTGCCGCTGCAGGCGGCTAAAATCGAGCATCGCATCCGCGAAGTCCGGCAGGGCAAGCTCTACGACAGCCGATTTGGGCATCGGCATCACGGGGAGGGCGAGTATTGGGACCTGATCGAGCGAACCTGGGACGTCTGGACGAAACGGCTGGGCTTTGATCAAGACGCGCAACCGCCCAAACCTTCCACCTTTCGCCGGAGCGCACCTTGCGATCAGCGTGAATTTTCGTGGTCAGTCTCTGAGGCTCGTGGCTCCTTGGGTCTTGAGTCTTGAGTCCGAAGTCTGTTATACTACCGACAACCTTCCGACGGAGACTCCGACATGGCCGGTCATTCCAAGTGGGCGGGCATCAAACATAAGAAAGCCGTCGTTGATGCCCAACGAGGCAAGGCCTTTAGCAAGGTCGTCCGCGAGATCATGGTCGCTGCCAAGCATGGTGGCGGCTCCCCTGAGGGCAATCCCCGACTTCGCTTGGCCATTACCAAGGCCCGCGACATTAACATGCCCAAGGACAAGATCGAACAGGCGATCAAGAAGGGGACAGGGGAGCTGCCGGGTGTTTCCTATGAAGAGATGGTCCTGGAGGGGTATGGGCCGGGTGGTGTGGCCATCCTGGTGCAAGCCTTGACGGATAATAAGAATCGCACGACCTCGGAACTGCGTAATGTGTTTACCAGTCATAGCGGCAACGTCGCGGGTGCCGGGAGTGTCTCGTGGCTGTTTCAGAAACAAGGTTCAGTGGTCGTCACTGCGAAACTCATTGACGAGGATCGCCTGATGAACCTCGTCCTCGATGCCGGTGCAGAAGACATCTCGCGCGATGGAGAAAGTTTCGTCATTGCGACCACTCCCCAGGACCTTGAACGGGTCAAGCAGGTGCTGACCACCAACCGGATTGCCTGGGAGTCGGCAGATTTAACCCTCGTGGCCTCGTCCTCCGTGCGGGTCGACGATCCAGGTCAGGCCAAGCATTTGTTAACGTTGCTGGATAAGCTGGAAGATCACGACGACGTCCAGCATGTCTTTGCGAATTTCGATATTCCGGATTCCATTTTAGCTGAGCATACCGCAGTGGCATAACGGCGCGTATCCATGCGAATTCTGGGCATTGACCCCGGTCTCAACGCCACCGGCTACGGGGTCATTGAGGCCCAGGGGACTCGTCTGGTTGTTGTGGAGGCCGGGACGATTCGTCCCTCCGCTCGCCAGGCGCTTGCCCAGCGACTCCTCTCGCTCTACAACGCGCTGGCCCAGGTGATGGACACGCACCGACCCTCCCTGACTGTCCTCGAATCGCTGTACACGCATCACCAGTATCTCACGACGTCCACCTTGATGGCCCATGCCCGAGGGGTCGCGTGCTTGCTCAGCGCGCAACGGGGCCTCCCACTTGTTGAATACCCGCCGACTCGTGTGAAGAAAGCCTTAACCGGCACCGGGACCGCGTCCAAGGAGCAGGTGGCCCGTATGGTGGGGCAGTGGCTTGGGCGTTCGGATGCCTCCTGGTCATCTGATGCGACGGATGCATTGGCCTTGGCCATCACGCATGTGCACGCGAGTCAACACGGGATCACCCAGCCGTCACGTAAGCACCACCGGCGGCGTGTGCTTGCGGCACTTGGGGATGGGCAAATCCAGCGGAGGGCGGGATGATTTGTCGTCTTCGCGGAGTCGTGCGCGAGCATGCTGAGACGCATGTGGTGATGGACGTCAACGGCGTGTCCTACCAGGTGTTTGTGCCGCCGTCCATCATGCAAAAGGTCATGGAGAAAACCGCCGAAGAGGGTGAGGTGGAACTCGTCACCTTCCATTACCAGCAGCTTGAAGTCGGCAAGGCCTTTCCCGTGTTGATCGGGTTTACGAACGACATTGAGCGGGAGTTCTTTGAACGGTTCATCACGGTTTCGGGGGTGGGCCCGAAGGCGGCCCTCAAAGCGCTGACCCTGCCCATCCCGACGATCGCCCGCGCCATCGACGAAGGGGACTTAGGGCTGTTGAAATCACTGCCAGGGATTGGGGAACAGCGAGCCAAGGATATCGTTGCCAAACTGCAAGGCAAGGTCGGCAAGTTCGCCCTGATCCAGACCAAGCGAGACACTGAGTCGGCCCCATCCGGTGAGCAACAGGCAATTGAAGAGGAAGCCGTCGCGGTCCTCATCCAGCTGGAGTATAAGAAACATGAAGCCAAGCAAATGGTGCACGCGGCGTTAGCCAGGAACCCAAAGCTGAAGACAGCCGAGGAGCTCTTGAACGAAGTGTATCGTCAGCGGTTAGGAGAGCCATCTGAGTCTGTTGAGCAGGTCAAGCGAAGTCAACAGCCGATTGCGACTTCATGAAGAAATCAGCCCGGGCAACCCTCCAACCCCCTCCCAGTCCGCTCCCCGCCGCCGTGGAACATCCAAACCAAGAGACCGACGAAGATCAGATCCTGAACCTCAGCCTTCGCCCCAAGCGCTTTGGCGATTTCGTAGGACAGCAGGCGGTGGCAGAAAACTTACGAGTCGCCATTCAAGCAACCACGCGGCGCGGGGAACCGCTCGAACATCTCCTGCTCGCGGGCCCGCCGGGTCTTGGGAAAACGAGCATCGCGCACATCGTCGCCCACGAAATGGGCTCGAAGATTACCGCAACGAGTGGGCCGGCCATTGAGCGGGCAGGCGATCTCATCGGCATTTTGACGAATCTCGGCCGCGGCGACATCCTCTTCATCGATGAAATCCATCGGCTGTCCAAAGTCGTGGAGGAGTTCCTGTATCCGGCCATGGAGAACTTCGAGATCGATTTCGTGGTGGATAAAGGTCCCTATGCCAAGACCATCAAGTTCCGTCTGAAACACTTCACCTTGATTGGGGCCACGACCCGTGCCGGCCTCCTCTCGAATCCGTTGCGAAGCCGCTTTGGGATGGTGTATCATCTGGAGTTCTATCAGCCTCAAGAGCTTGAAGAGATTGTCCGGCGCTCGGCGAAGATCTTAGGAATCGAGGTGGATGACGGGGCCTGCGCCGAGATCGCTCGGCGGGCTCGGGGAACGCCCCGGGTCGCCAATCGCCTGCTGCGTCGGGTGCGAGATTATGTCCAAGTTAAAGGCCGCGGGCCCATCACGAAAGAGCTCACGGAGATTGCGTTGGCGGCCCAAGGGGTTGACGGGTTTGGCCTTGATCTAATTGACCGGAAAGTCTTGCGAACGATCATGGAGTTCTATGGCGGCGGCCCGGTGGGGATCGAGGCCTTGGCCGCGACGCTCAACGAGGAGCGGGATACGATCGTGGATGTCGTGGAGCCGTTCCTGCTTTCAGTTGGGTTCTTGAAACGCACCGCGAGGGGGCGCAAGGTGACGCGACTGGCGTACCAGCATCTGGCTAATCTGAAGAGCGAGCCGCTGGAGTTGTTTACCCAGTGACCATGGGCTCTGAGCTACAAGGACTGGCTCGCGCCTTGATCTTTTTCGGCGTCATCTTGGCTGGGGCGGGGTTAGTCTTGCTGCTTGTCCCGAAGGTTCCGTGGATTGGCCGCTTGCCAGGGGATATCTTGATTGAGCGACCGCGAGTCACCTTTTACTTTCCACTCGCCAGTTGTCTGGCGGCGAGCCTGCTCCTCAGCCTAGCCTTATGGCTTTTTGGTCGACTCCGGTGATCCCACCACCTGTCTG
>CAYJTP010000022.1:0-15283 GCA_964373175.1 uncultured Planctomycetales bacterium | reverse complement strand
CAGGTGGTGGGATGAGACAAGCGGCGTCTTTCAGTCGCGGATTGCTCCTCCCGCTTGCCATTCTTCTTGCATGGTGTTGGAACGTAACGCCTTCCTCTGGGGACCCCGACCCTCCTCTCTCACCGACCACCGCGCAACCGGTTGCAACGGGGATGCGCGTGGCCGTGGTGCGCAACGAGCCTCACGTCGATCTGGCGGTCCACGGTCGGTTCCGGATCGTGTCACTGAGCACCGCGCAGGCTGTGCGAGAGGGACAACGGCTTCCGAAGGTGGAGGTGCGGGCGAGCCAACAGGGCATCGTCGTCGATGGGGAAGCGTTCTCCCGTGACGGCCTCCGGGTGGAACCGACGCGGGATGCCACCATTGATCTGAACGGCAAGCGCCTGCGCGGGGTCCTGGACATCCTGCAACAGAACGATCAAACGCTCCTCGTCATCAATCATGTGGACTTGGAAGATTATCTGCGCGGGGTGTTGAGTAAGGAAGCTCCGCACTACTGGCCGATCGAAGCCTTGAAGGCCTTGGCGATTGCGGCGAGAACCTACGCCCTCTTCCAACGGCTGTCCAAAGCCTCTGTCGAGTACGATGTGACGAGCGACGTGCTTTCGCAAGTCTATGGGGGGAAGACCGCTGAGCGGGGGCGGACGAGCCGAGCCGTCAAAGACACCGACGGGCTCATTCTCACCTACCAGGGCCAGGTGTTTCCAGCATTCTATCATTCGACCTGTGGGGGGTTGACCGAGCACGCGTCGGTCATGGGTCCTTTTCATCTCGATCCGTTGAAGGGGGGTTTCGCCTGCTCGTTTTGTGTGGCCTCGCCGTTCTACCGGTGGCAGCGGCAGCTGACCAAGGCGGATGTGGCCTGGGCGGTCAAGCGACAAGGCCGAGGGTCGATCTGGCCAGTGGAAGATATGGAGATCGCAGGGTATTCCCCGACCGGCCGGGTGGCCAAGATTCGCATTCGGGGAGGCGGGCGAAGCGTGGTCCTCAGCGGGTATGAGTTTCGTCAGCTGTTTGGATTTGACCAGCTTCGCTCAACCGCCTTTGCGATTGTTCGAGAGGGAGACGCCTTCATCCTCCAGGGCCGGGGATGGGGTCATGGGGTGGGGCTGTGCCAGTGGGGCACTGCGGAACTCGCTCGACGCGGGCTCTTGGCGCGCGAAATCCTCGCCGACTACTACCCCGAGGTTGACCTTGTGCGTTTGGGCGAAAGACCCCTTCAACCCATTCTCGTGGAGACCAATCAGGGAGGTCCGTGATCCCACCACCTCTTTGTCAAGGCGGTCCTAGAGCGATCGCCGTGACGGACCGCCTTGATCGACGGAGGGAGGTAGAGAGGTAGAGCCATGAGCAATGCAGTGATGGTCAGAGGTTCCGTCGGGGTTGCCTGCGGCGACCCCAAACAGGTGGTGGGATGATGCCACAGCAACCCTCACCAAGCCCGCTTGCGTTGTTGTTTCCGTTTGTGGCGATGTTTGCCATTTTCTACTTCATCGTGTTTCGTCCCCAGTCCAAAGCCAGGAAAACTCACGAAGCGATGCTGAAAAATCTTAAAAAACATGATGAAGTCGCAACCGCAGGGGGGATCTTTGGAACCGTGTTGAACGTCAAGCCGGACGCGGTGACGCTGCGTATTGACGAAAACGTGCGCATCGAAGTGGAGAAATCGTCGATCACGCGTCTGGTCAAATCGCGAGGCGTCGAATCCGCCTCGCCGTCGTCGGAGAAACAGTCCTGATCCCCCCACCTGGCTGTCAAGGCGGAAAGTCTCGGTTTGGTCTGGTGGTGGGCCGTCTTGAGGGACGTCACGCCTCAATCATGGGACACCGAAGCAACAACATAGATGAGCTCAGGAGCACTGTGGAGGCGGCGTCCCAGACCGCCTCCTGCGGTCTCAGCCAGGTGGTGGGATGATGCCCGCCAGTTTTAAGTGGCGACTTCCCCTGACCCTCGGGGTGATTGTCCTATCGGCGTGGTTTGCTTTTCCCTTGTCTCAACGGATCAGCCTCGGGCTTGATCTGCAGGGGGGGATGCATCTGGTCCTCCGTGTCGATACGAGCAAGCTGCCCCCGGAGGCGGGGAATCGCGACGTGACCGGTGTCGCCCTTGAGATTATCCGAAACCGCGTCGATCAGTTTGGGGTGCGGGAACCGCTGATCCAACGCCAGGGCACGGATCATATCCTGGTCCAACTGCCCGGGGTGACGGATCGGGAGCGCGCATTAAAGCTGATCGGCCAAACAGCCCTCTTAGAGTTCAGGCTGGTGTCCGAGAGCCAGCGCCTCCTCGAACAGGCCCTGAAAGGGGAGGTCCCAGCCGGCTATGAGTTGGTGGATGAGCGGGATGGAAGTCCGCTGTTGCTTGAACGCGAAGGGACGCTCAGCGGAGCGATCCTCTCCGATGCGTTTGTCAGCGTTGGAGACCTGGGACTTCCCGAGGTCAGCTTTCAGATGAATCGCGAGGGGGCCAAAGCATTTTCCCGCTTGACGGGGGCGAGCATCGGTCGGCGTCTGGCGATTGTCCTGGATGGGAAAGTCCAATCGGCGCCGGTGATTCAAAGCCGGATCTCTGACGCGGGACGCATCACGGGTCGGTTTACCAGGGAAGAGGCCCATGACCTGGCGATTGTGCTTCGAGCCGGTGCCCTGCCGGCTCCGATTCTGGTGGAGGAGGAACGCACCGTTGGTCCCACGTTGGGCCGGGATTCTATTCAGGCAGGTCTGACGGCGTTGGCGTGCGGCGCCATGCTGGTCGTCCTCTTTATGGTGGGCTACTACTGGGTAGCTGGTGTGGTCTCGGTGATTGCCCTGGCCTTGAACCTCTTGATGATCCTGGGCTCGCTTGGGTACCTCCATGCCACGTTGACGCTTCCCGGCATTGCGGGGATGGTGCTGACACTGGGTATGGCGGTGGATGCAAACGTCCTGATCAACGAACGGATCCGTGAAGAGTTGAGGGCGGGACGACCGTTGAGCCTGGCGATCGATGCCGGGTATGACAAAGCCTTCTCGGCCATTTTCGACTCAAACGTGACGACGATCATCGCCGCGGTCTTTCTCTACTGGTTCGGCACCGGCTCGATCCGGGGGTTTGCCACAACACTGATCGCCGGGTTGCTTGCCAGCATGTTCACCGCGATCTTCGTCACCCGGCTGATCGTCGAGGGCATGCTCGCCTCAGGACGGCTGAAGGGGCTCCCTATGGCGCATCTGATCCGCCAGACCCAAATCGATTTCATCAAGTGGCGCCGGGTGTGCTACGGGGCTTCGCTCCTGATCATTGTCCTCGGCGGGTGGGCCTTCGTCGAGCGCGGTTCGCAGCGATACGGGGTCGATTTCACCGGGGGGCTCTTGCAGGAGTATCGATTCAGTCATCCCCTGACCGCCGATCATCTTCGGACGACGTTAGGCAAGGTCGGGTTAGGGGATGCGACGATCCAGGAGTTCGGGGCGCCAACCGAGTGGCTGATTCGCACGCCGGATGACACCGAGGTCGAGATCCAACAGACCTTGACCAGGACGCGTGAGGCTATCTACGCCGATTTCGGACAAGCGGCTGCGCCTGAGCTCGTCCGCTTGGATCGGGTGGGTCCAACGGTTGGGAAGATCCTTCGACAAAAGGCGTGGCTGGCCATCGCGTGGTCGATACTCGGGATTCTGATCTACGTGGCGTTTCGCTTTCGCCACTTCGACTTTGGCTTGGCCGGGGTGATTGCGTTGATCCATGACGTCGTGGTGGCAGCTGGCTTGTTGTGTTTGACCCACCGGCCGATTGATCTAGTCATTGTGGCAGCCTTGTTAACGATCGCAGGGTATTCAATCAATGACACGATTGTCCTCTATGACCGGGTGCGGGAGAACCTCCGCCTCAGTCGCAAGGTCGATCTGGCGCAGGTGATCAATCTCAGCGTCAACCAGACCCTCGGCCGGACCCTCCTGACTTCGCTGACTATGATTTTCCAGGTGCTAGCGTTGTTCTTCTTCGGCGGGGAGGTCTTGCACGACTTCGCGTTTTGTCTGTTAGTAGGATTTCTCTCAGGTGTTTACTCCACCGTGTATATCGCCTCAGCCTTTGTCATCACTTGGCGCAGACTGTTTAAACCGGCCTAACGATGCGGCCAAAATTCGTGTGGAAACTCTTTCCTGCTGACCCCACCAGGGCCGGGCGTCTGGCCAGTCGCTGTGGGATTGACCCGCTCATTGGACAGCTTCTCTTGAACCGTGGGATCAGTCAGCCGGTTGAGGCGCGACGCTTTCTCTCCCCGGCGCTTGAGTCGCTTGACGATCCGCTGCGCTTGCCCGACATGGCGCAAGCCGTCTTGACACTCCGCCACGCCATCGCCGTCAAGCACCCGATCGTGATTTTCGGGGATTCGGACGTGGATGGAATCACGGCTTCTGCCTTGCTGTACGAACTGTTGACTGAGCTGGGTGCCCAGGTCTCCGTGCGCCTGTCGAATCGTCTTGACGATGGCTACGGATTCCCCGGACGGCTTGTCAGCTCCCTCGCTCGTGCTGGGGTCAAATTGATCATCCTGGTTGACTGCGGGACCAACCAGGTTGAGGAGGTTCGCGCACTGGCTCAACACCAGATCGACACGATCATCCTCGACCACCATGTCCCGGCAGCCCAGGTGGCAATGCCGTGTGCCCTCGTGAATCCGTATCGGGGCGCCGGAGCGGGCAGGGGACTCTGCAGCGTCGGGTTAGCCTTTAAACTGGCCCAGGCCATCTGGTCTCATGAGGCTGATCGACTCAGTCAGTATCTTGACCTTGCGGCCCTCGGGACATTGGCCGACTACGCACCCCTTGTGGGAGACAATCGGATTCTGGTCACCCAAGGTCTTAAACGGCTCCCCCACGCACAGCGGCCTGGTCTTCAGCAGTTGTGCGAGGCAGTCAACCTCACGACCCCGACTCCAGAGCAGGTTCTCCGTCGTCTCGTCCCTCGTCTCAATGCTCCCGGGCGGCTAGGGGATCCTCGGTCAGTGTGGAAACTCTTGGTGGAGCGCTCGGTCCAAGGGGCCAAGCGGCTGACCGAACAGCTTGAGCAGGCCTATGCCAAAACCAAATCCCTCCATCGCCAGATCCTCGCCGAAGCGCACGAGCAGGCCAACCGGATTCACTTCAAGGATCAGTATGTCATGGTCGTTGGGCGGCGCGGGTGGCATCCGGGTCTCATGGGCCCTGTGGCAGCGAACCTCGTCGATCGCTATGCGCGGCCCGCGATTGCGCTCGCTTTGGGCGAACGCACGGGCGTGGGCTCAGGACGATCCCTCTCGGCCTTTAACCTCTTTGAGGCCCTGCGCGCCTGTGAGGGCGTCTTGCTTCGCTATGGGGGGCACCCCGCGGCATGCGGGTTGACGCTGAGCTTACAACACGTGGAAGCATTTCGGGAGCAGATCAATCAACACGCGCGGGCGACCTGGGATCGCGGGGACTTTGTGCCGCGAATGTTGATCGACCTGGAAGTGACATTGGATGATCTGACTGAACGGCTGTTGAGTGCCCTGGAACAATTTGCCCCCTTTGGAGCAGGGAATCCGAAACCGCTTTTCCTGCTCCGGCATCTGACCGTAGAACCGGATGCGTTGGGGGGGGTGAGCCTCGTGGATGAGCGAGCGCGGATTGCGATTCGTGGAAAACGGTTTGACTGTTCACGGACCGAACGCTATGACGTGGTGACCAGTGTTGGGTGCGTGAGGGGAGAGCCAGCGCTGTCGATCCACGACCTGTGCGCCTCTGCGGTGCGTGAGGACCCGCTTACGACTTCGTGCACAGATTAGCCGGCGTTCGCTACGGGGCTTTCTGGACACGACCGCTTTTCAGGCACGCCGTGCACACACGCGCACGGGTGACCGTCCCATCCAAGAGGATCTTGACCCGCTGGAGGTTGGGTAGGAAGCGTCGTCTATTCTTCCGGGTGGTCCGGCGGCCCACCCCGCCTTTTTTCTTCAACATCCCCCGTCGGGAGTACGACCGCCCGGCGAGGGGACCTTTCCCACAGATGATGCAGACCTTGATGGCTGTTTGCATGAGGGGCTTATTATACTGAAGTCCCCATGACTCGCCAAGTCCCATTCGATCAGCTCTCCGTCCGCTATGTGAAGGGTGTGGGTCCGGCACGGGCCGAACAGTTGAAGCGCCTCGGCATCCACACCGTTGAGGAACTGCTCTTCTGTGTCCCCCGCCGGCATGAAGACCGCAGCAACCTGGTGCCTATTCGGGCGCTCGTCCCAGGCCAGGTCGCCACGGTCCGAGGTCAGGTGCTGGCGAAGAGTCTGCGTCGGACGAAACGGGGACAGGTGATCGTCGAAGCGGCGCTGGGCGATCCGACCGGGATTCTGTACTGTCTCTGGTTTCACCAGCCGTACTTGCATCAACAGCTTCGGGTTGGGGACGAACTCATCCTGTATGGGCGAGTCGAGCCTGGCCTGCCTGCTTCGCATCGCTCAGCGCAGGCGGGCAGTCGGCTCCAGTTGATTCATCCCGAGATCGAACAGGTGGATGGCGCCTCGAGCGACGCCACCCTCCATATGGGACGGATCGTGCCCATCTATCCCCTCACCGAGGGCGTGAATCAGCGTTGGTTTCGCCGCGTTGTGCATGAGGCCCTCAACCGATATGCCGACCCCATTCGTGAGGCGCTGCCCTCCTCGATGCGCGCGCGCCACCACCTTCAGCCTGCGTCGTGGGCGATCCAGCAGATGCATTTCCCTGAGAGCTGGGAGGCGCTTGCGGAAGCTCACCGACGTCTGGCATTCGAGGAGTTCTTGATCATGCAACTGCGGCTTGCGCTCAGGCGCGCGCGGATGGTCGCGCAGCGCAAGCCTCGATGCTATCAGCCGGATGGGCCTCTGATCCAAGACTTCCTCCGCCGGCTGCCGTTTGTCCTGACGGTAAGCCAGCGTGAGGTCCTCAAGGAATTGGTGGACGATCTCTGTCAGCCTTCTCCGATGCTTCGCTTGCTCCAGGGAGACGTCGGATGCGGCAAGACGATCGTGGCCGCCTGCCTGATGGCCGTTGTCGTGCAGAGCGGCTCTCAAGGAGCCCTCATGGCGCCGACCGAGCTGCTCGCTGAGCAGCACTATCGGGTGTTACGGCAGTACTTCGAGCCGCTGGGGGTTCGTGTGGAGCTGTTATCCCACGGCGTGCGGATGCTTGAGCGTCATCGGTTGCTCCAGCGCATCGCCCAAGGCACAACGCAGCTTGTCGTGGGAACGCACGCCTTGATTGAACATCCGGTGACGTTTGCCAACCTGGGGTTGGTGATTATCGACGAGCAGCATAAGTTTGGCGTCATCCAGCGTCGCGCCCTTGCCCGCAAAGCCCAGGTGCCCGACGTGCTGGTCATGACGGCCACCCCGATTCCCAGGACCCTTGCGTTGTCCGTGTACGGGGATTTAGCGTGCTCGACGATCACGGGGTGTCCAAGCGGGCGGCTGCCCATTCGCACGCGGCTCCTCCAGGAATCGCAGCGTCAAGACGCCTATCAGCTGATCCGTAAAGAACTCCAGCAGGGTCGCCAGGGATATGTCGTCTATCCCCTGGTGGAGACGAGCGAACGCCTTGTTCTCAAAGCGGCGACCAAAATGGCCCACGTGCTTCAGACGCAGGTGTTCCCTGAGGCTCAGGTGGAGCTGCTGCATGGCCAGATGCCCTCCAAACAGAAAGAGGCGATCATGCACGCATTTGTGGAAGGGCGCATTCAACTCTTGGTCTCGACGGTGATTGTTGAAGTAGGGCTCGATGTCCCCAACGCAACCATCATGCTGATCGAGCACGCCGAGCGGTTCGGCTTAGCCCAGTTGCATCAGTTGCGGGGGCGGATCGGACGAGGCCCCCACCCCTCGACGTGTCTTGCGCTCAGCGACACGAGCGATGAGACAGCGCGTCAGCGGCTGCTGGCGTTTGCTGATACCACGGATGGGTTCCGGCTGGCAGAGACTGATCTGACGCTGCGCGGCCCAGGGGAATTGCTCGGCAGACGGCAATCAGGCTTGCTGCAGTTTCGCGTCGCCGACCTGATTCAGGATCGGGCGTTGCTGGATACCGCCAGGCAAGAAGCGCTTGCGCTCATCGAGCGCGACCCGCAGCTGACTCACCCTGACCTGGCGCCGCTCGCTCAGCAGGTCAGGGGCTCTCGATTGCGAGCCTCGTGATCATGGCGCGGATTGCCGCGGGGTTTCTCAAGGGCCAGGTCTTGGTGGTGCCGCGCCACATCCGCGCGACGGCCGACAAGGTTCGGCAAGCCCTCTTCAATATCCTGGGCGGTCAGATTGCGGATGCCCGAGTCATTGATGGATTTGCCGGAAGCGGGGCGCTTGGCCTTGAAGCGCTCTCCCGCGGAGCCAGGCTCGTGGTGTTTCTGGAGTCCCATCCAGCCTGCGTGAACGCGATTGAGCGGAATCTCGCCCGCATCCACCCGGGAACCCTTCCAGGTCGCTGGCGGGTGATGCGTGGTGATGCCCTTCGGAGCCTTCAAGCCCTTGCGCGAAAGACCGAGCCCTTTGACCTCCTCCTTTTAGACCCCCCGTATGAGGGCTCGTTGGGGGAAAAAGCCTTGAACGTCGTGGCGACGTGTGGTATGCTTGCGCCCACTAGTATTGTCTGCGTGGAGCACGTCCGTCGACACGAGCCGCCCTCAGCCATAGGCCCCCTGATCTTGATGACACGCTACCGCTATGGGGACACGGTCCTCTCGGTGTATCGGGTCGGTCGCGGGCAGGCTTCGCAGACGGCGCGTCACCACCAGGCAGTCGAGGGCTCTTGAGCGATGATTCGTGCCGTCTATCCAGGAACCTTTGATCCAGTCACCTATGGGCACCTGGACCTCATCCAACGAGCGATGAAGATCTTCGATGAAGTGATTGTCGCGGTGGCCCACAATCCCGGCAAGGAACCGCTGTTTAGCGTTGAGGAGCGGGTGGCGATGCTCAAACGAGGCACGCGAGGCTGGCGTCGAGTGGTCATTGACGACTTCAACTCCCTCGTGGTGGACTACGTCCGACGCAAACGGGCGCAGGTCGTCATCCGGGGGTTGCGGATGCTCTCTGATTTTGAGTATGAGTTTCAGATGGCGCTCACCAATCGGAAGCTCTCCAATCAGGTGGAGACGATTTTCCTCATGCCGAAGGAATCGTATACGTACCTTTCTGCACGGCTCATCAAGGAAGCGGCGGCCTTGGAGGCGAACCTCTCGGCCTTTGTCCCGGCCTTTGTTGAAACAGCCCTCAAGCAGAAGCTCTCAGTAAAAGGCACTCGATGGTGAGCAGAAGCCTGGAGGCGAGTCCCATGATCCCACCACCTATCGCTGTGCCGCAACGCGGCACTCTCGGCAGGCAAGCCGAGAGGTCGCCTTCGGCGACACAACAGGTGGTGGGATGAAAATCCACGTGAATCGAATCCCGGTTGAAGGCCTCACGGAAGAGGCGACCTACGATCCCAAGAGTCTGGACATAGATCGGTTTGATCTGCAGATCGAGCCCCCGATTGTTGTGTCATCATTGATCACCAAAGCCGAGGGGGAAATCGTGGTCCAGGCGGCCATCCGCTGCGTCCTGAAGCTCTCCTGTGCGAAATGTCTGGGGTCGTTTGAGTCGCCGCTTCAGACTGAGGCAGTGCTGAGTTACCAGGTGGCCCCGACCGATGTCGTGGATATGACGGAGGACATTCGCCAAGAACTCATGCTCGCCTATCCGATGATCCCGATCTGCCGACCAGATTGCAAAGGCCTGTGTCCCGCCTGTGGACAGAACTGGAACGACGGTCCCTGTCGCTGCGGGTCGAAGACATCAGACCGGACGAGCCGATCGCTGCTCCCGCCGGCTCCTGATGAAGACTTGCCAAATCCTGCGAGGTAATCATGGCTCTCCCCAAACGGAAATTCTCCCACGCGCGTCGCGATAAACGCCGCACCCACTGGAAACTGACGCTGGCGAGTCTCACCAAATGCCCTCAGTGCGCTCGCGTGATTCGGTCGCATCATGTGTGCCCTTCCTGCGGGTTCTACCGAGGACGGCAGGCCATCACCGTGGCAAAGGACAAAGAAGCAGCCTCCTGATGAAGATTGTGGTGGATGCGATGGGGGGCGATACCGCCCCTGAGACGACCGTTGCGGGCGCCGTGCGGGCGGCTCGAGAGCTTCCCATTGACGTGATCTTGGTCGGCGATCGGACGCAGGTCGAACAACAGCTTGCGCGCTACCACAGACGACCCGAAAACCTCTCGGTCATGCATGCCTCCGAAGTCATCGGGATGGATGAGTCCCCGGTGGCCAGCGTCAGGAAGAAAAAGGATTCCTCCATTAACGTCGGCATCGAACTCCTGCGCGATGGGAAAGTGGATGCGTTTGTCTCGGCGGGCAACACCGGCGCGGTCGTCTGTGCGGCGACCTTGAACTTGGGGTTGTTGCCAGGCGTCGAGCGGCCAGGGATTGCCATCATGTTGCCGGGGCTGCGAAAGGAAACCCTCCTCATCGATGTCGGGGCGAATATCGATCCGAAACCCGTCCATCTGCTCCAGTATGCGTTGATGGGCGAGGCCTATGTCCGCTTCGTGATGGATAGAGGACGGCCCACGGTCGGCCTGCTCAACGTGGGGGAGGAGGAAACCAAAGGCACCGAATTTATTCGCCAGACCTATAGCCTCTTGGAAGGTTCCGGGGTGAACTTTGTGGGGAACGTCGAAGGGCGCGATATCTTTTCCGGGGATTGCGATGTGATCATCTGCGATGGGTTCGCCGGGAATGTCGCGTTGAAGACGGCGGAGAGCCTGGCGTACGCGATCAGCCAGGTCTTGAAACGGGCACTCGCGATGAACCCGATCACCCGCCTGGGGGCCTGGTTGTCTCGCCCCGCGTTTCAGGCGCTGCGCAAGGAGATCGATTACGCGGAGCACGGGGGAGCACTCCTGTTAGGTGTGAGTGGCGTGTGCATCATTGCCCATGGCGCCTCGACGGGCAAAGCGATCAAGAATGCGATCCGCGTCGGCTACGAATCGGCCCGTCACGATGTGAATCGCCACCTGATTGAAGCCATTCAGCAGTACGCGCAAGTCCCGGCTCCATGACAGCCCGCCACGCCTCTACCAAGCGCATCGGGATCGTTGGCTTGGGGATGAGCGTGCCCAAGAAGGTGCTCACGAACTTTGATCTCGAGAAGATGATCGAGACCTCCGATGAGTGGATCCGCACCAGAACCGGGATTCGCGAGCGGCACGTCGTGGAACCCGGCACGACGACAAGCGACCTCGCGTATCAAGCCGCCAAAGAAGCCCTCAAACACGCCAAGCTCCATCCCAAGGATCTCGAGCTCATCATTGTTGCGACAACCTCCCCCGATATGCTCTTTCCCTCGACCGCCTGCCTGTTGCAAAGCCGCCTGGGCGCAAAAGACGCAGTCTGCTTTGATCTCTCCGCGGCTTGCTCAGGGTCCGTGTTTGCGATGATCACCGCGCAACAGTATCTCCTGTTAGGCCGCTACAAGAACGCCCTGGTGATTGGCGCGGAAGTCCTCTCGCCCTTCATTGACTGGACCGATCGATCGACCTGTGTGCTGTTCGGTGACGGGGCGGGGGCGTGCGTCATGACGCCCGTGTCTCGGGGCGGCATCTTGGCGACCGACATGGGGTCGGATGGCTCCGCCGCGGAACTGCTCTACATGCCGGGCGGTGGATCCAAGTACCCACCGTCCCACACCTCCGTCGACCAACGGCTCCACTATCTGCGGATGAACGGCGGTGAGATTTTCAAGCTCGCCGTGCGGCGGATGGCCGAATCGGCCAAAACCGTGATGAAGGAGGCTCGGTTGGCGGTTGAGGACGTGGAGTGCTTCATCCCGCACCAGGCCAATACGCGCATCATCCAGGCGGTGGCCAAGTGGGCCAACCTGCCGATGGAGAAAGTGTTTATGAACGTCGAGCGCTACGGTAACACCTCCTCTGCCTCCAACCTCATCGCCCTCTACGAAGCCGTGCAGGAAGGCAAGATCACACGCGGCGATCATGTCGTGATGGTCGCCTTCGGCGCCGGCCTCACGTGGGGTTCTGTGTTACTGCAGTGGTAACCTTCGTTCCAAATTCCAATTACCAAATCCCAAATTTCAAACAAGCTCCAATGACCAAATTCCAAGTTCCAAACGTTTGGTGCTTGGTCATTGGTGCTTGGTCATTATTTGGTTATTGTCCGCCGGAGGCGGATCCGCCCCTCGCCTTGAACGAGAGGGCGGAGGATTTGGTGCTTGGTGCTTACCAAGATCGTTGAGAAGTAAGGTATGGCTAGTAGCATTGCGTATTTGCTTCCTGGACAAGGGGCTCAAGCCGTCGGGATGGGTCGAGCGTTTTACGACCGATTTGCCGAGTCACGGGACATCTACAAACGGGCCAACGTCCATCTGGGCTTTGATCTCACGGCCTTGTGTTTCGAGGGGCCCTTGGAAGAACTGACGAAGACCGAGAAGTGCCAACCCGCCTTGTTCGTCACGTCGGTCGCTGCCTTTGCGGCGTTTCACACCCTCTCGCCGACCTTCAAACCCCTAGGGGCTGCGGGCTTAAGCCTGGGAGAACTGACGGCCCTGGCGGTGGCGGATGCGCTGCGCTTTACGGATGCGCTCTATCTCGTGCAGGCGCGTGCGGAGGCGATGGCGGAGTGCGCCGCGCACAACCCGGGAGCGATGCTGGCGGTCATTGGCCTTGCGACGGACGTGATCAATCAAATCTGCCAAGCGGCCAATGTCGTCATGGCCAATGTCAACGCCCCGGATCAAGTGGTCCTCTCCGGGGCGGTTCCTGCGATTGAGCAAGCGGAAGGTTTGGTGAAAGCCAAGGGAGCCAAGCGGGCGGTTCGGCTTGAGGTCGCCGGGGCGTTCCACTCTTCGCTGATGCAAGCGGCAGCCACCAAGTTTCACCAGGCGCTTGCGAAGGTTGAGATTACGACACCTCTATTTCCGGTGATCAGCAATGTCACCGGCCAACCGGTGCGCAATCCTGAGGACATTCGGGAGCTCCTGGTCAAACAGATCGTCAGCCCCGTCCTGTGGGAACCATCGATGCGACAGCTCATCAACGATGGCGCAACGGTCTTTTTTGAATTCCCGCCGGCCCGGGTCTTGACTGGGCTGTTGCGTCGGATCGACAACTCCGTCAAGAGCATCCCCATCGACGAGCCTGCCGATTTCGACAAACTCGCCGGCCTGATTGACCCCAAAGTCGCATCTTAAGCAGGGACACAAGACTCAGGACTCAAGACTCAAGGCTTGTGTCTTGGGTCTTGTGTCTTGAGTCCTAGCAGGAAGTTAGCTTAACGCCAGCATGCGCTCGATGGGGATCAGCGCGCGCGTGGCAATGGCAGGGTCGACGGTGACTTTGTGCTCCAACTTGACGAGCGACCAGAAGACCTTGTCGAGGGTATTGCGCTGCATGTGGTGGCAGCTGGCATGTTCGCTGGCAGGCAGAAAGGTCTTCTCGGGGTTCTCCTTGCGCATTCGATGGAGAATCCCGTTTTCCGTGGCGATGATGAACGTCTTGGCGGGTGCATCCTTCACATACCGGACCATCCCTTCCGTCGAGAGGATCTGATCCGCCAGGTCCATCTGCTTGGTCAAACACCCGCACTCCGGATGCATCAAAAACTCCGCGTCGGGATGCTGCTCGCGCAGCGCATCAATGCGGTCCGGCAGGATCACCGCATGGGCCGGGCAGTAGCCTTTCCAGAGATGGATCTGACGCTTCGTTTTTGCCTTCACGTAGCTGCCCAGATAGTAATCCGGGACAAACAAGATCTCCGTGTCCTGCGGGATGCTCTCGATGACCTTGATCGCGTTTGACGAGGTGCAGCAGTAGTCGCACTCGGCTTTCACTGCGGCGGAGGTGTTGATGTAGCAGACCACCACCCCGCTGGGGTGTGCTGCCCGCCACTGGCGAATCTGCTCCGCGAGCACCATATCGGCCAGGGAACAGCCCGCCCCAAGGTCTGGCATCAAGACGAGCTTTCCGGGATTCAGCACGGCGGCGGTTTCCGCCATGAAGTGGACCCCGCAGAACACAATGACGTCCGCCTGCGTCGTTTTCGCCCACCGCGCCAGATTCAACGAGTCTCCCACGAAGTCTGCGACGTCCTGGATTGCCCCTTCCTGGTAGTTGTGCGCGAGGATCACGGCGTTTCGCTCGCGCGCCAGTTGCCGCACCTTCTCCTTGAGCAGGGCATAGTGCGCCTGCCTGTCCCGTTCCGGACGGGACGGCAGACAGGCCGGCTCATGGTCGTTTGCACCGTTTGTGCCGTTTGTGTGCTGGGCCCCGTTTGTCTCGATTATTTCGACTTGGTGTTCCATCATTGTTTACTTGAGTCTTGTGTCCTGAGTCTCTCTTTGTTCTGTTTCTGACTTCTGTCTTCTGTTCTCTGTCCTCTGTGTTTCAGAACGGCACAATGATCCCTTTTTCCTGCAACTTGATCACCCGCGTCTCGGTAAACGAGTAGAGCCGCGCAGGCCGCTGCCGGCCTTCCAGTTTCTGTTCGCCCGTATCCCGGAGGATCCCAAGCTGCAGCATTTTCTTGCGGAAATTGCGCTTGTCCAAGGACGTGCCCAGAATGACCTCATACGCCCGCTGGAGCTCAGAGAACGCGAACTTCTTGGGCAACAGCTGAAACGCGACACTCGTGTAGTTGACTTTGTTGCGCAGCCGCTCTAGCGCCGAGCCCACAATCTTCTTGTGATCAAACGCCAGACTCGGCAGCCGGTTCACCGAAAACCACTTGGCGGTGGCACCGGTTGGATGGGCTTTTACTTGAAACTTCCCCCAGTCCACGACGGCGTAGTAGCTCACCGCGATCACCCGCCCGCGCGGATCGCGATCCAGATCGCCGAACGTGTAGAGCTGTTCGAGGTAGACGCTCGTGATGCCGGTCTCTTCCTGGAGCTCTCGCAGCGCCGCCTCATCGACCGATTCATCCCGCCGGACAACCCCACCCGGCAGCGACCACGCCCCTCGGAAGGGCGGGGAAGTGCGCTTGACCAACAGCACCTTGAGCGAATCATCCTGGATGGTAAAGAGTGCCACATCCACCGCCACAGCGTAGCGGTCAACCAGCATGTGCGCCGGCGCGGGACTCACCCGCGAGGTTCGTGGGATGCGAGCGGCACCGTTGTCCATCAGCAAGTGTATTCTATACACTTTAAAAGATAGTGTATTCCATACACCTTGTCAAGGGGAATCGGCAGGAGGAAAACGGGGAAGGAAAACGGGGAAAACGGTACCGGAAAACGGTACCGGTTCTGCTCTGTCGAAAA
>CAYJTP010000021.1:0-24974 GCA_964373175.1 uncultured Planctomycetales bacterium | reverse complement strand
GGGGAGCAGCCTCGAGCCCCTCGGCGTCGGCGCCAAACGCCTAGAGTCCATTTCAAAACGTTCGATGTCGCTGATGGTCGCTGATATCCACGCTGATTCACGCAGATGGCTCGTCGGACATCTGCGGCGATCAGCGTTTCGATCAGCGGGGATCAGCGTCTCTCTAGGGTTTTGAAACGAGTTGTAATCACCCATGCCCAAACTCAAAACGCATAAAGGGGTCGCACGACGGATCCACGTGACGGGGACAGGCAAGTTACGCCATGCGCGCGCAGGTCGACGCCATCTGTTGACCGGAAAATCGGCTCAGCGAGGCCGGTACCTGCGCAAACCGGCCTTCGTGTCCCCGGTCAACGCGGAGAAACTCCGTCGTCTAATTCCGTCTAGTTGATCGGAGGTCGGTGATCGGTGACGTAAAACGTGACCAACGTCACGTTTTACGTTTCGTCCCCGGCCCGCCTTGATGTCTGCAAGCCGGGGCGGGCAATCGGTTACGTTGTTCGTCAGCATTGAAGACGAACGACGTCACCGAACTATGACACGGGCAACGTGACCGATAACCGAACATCGAAAGACAGCGCCACTGATACAAAGGAGTAACACATGGCACGAGTGAAATGGCAAGTCGCCTCTCGGAGGCGGCGCAAACGCTTGCTGAAGCAAGCCAAAGGCTACTGGGGTGCTCGAGGGCGGCATATCCGTCGAGCCAAAGAAACCGTCATGCGGGCGATGGCGTATGCGACGCGCGACCGGAAAGTGCGCAAGCGAGAGTTTCGCTCGCTGTGGATCATCCGGCTCAACGCGGCGGCCCGCGCGCAGGGGCTGACGTACAGCCAGCTGATGGCCGCCTTCAAACGGGCCAAGATTTCGCTCGACCGCAAGCAGCTCGCCGAGCTGGCGATCCATGACCAACCCGCCTTCGAAACACTGGTCGCCACCGCCCTTGGCCGCAACGAATCCCAGCGTGCGTCCGTGTCTGCTTCAGCCTAGTAGGCATGCCGAACGATAAGACCATCGATTTTTCCCGGGAGCCTTCCTCGCGGGTCACCGTGCTCGAGAAAGGCAAGCTCCACCGGGTGCTCGACACGCCACAGCTGTTCGCGATCGGCTTTGGAGACGTCGGCTCATCGATCTACTACGCCCTTGGCGTCACGACCCTCTATGCCCTGGGCGCGGCTCCCCTAGCGCTTGCACTTGCTGGCATCGTGTTCTTCTGCACTGTCCTCACCTATGCGGAGCTTTCGACTGCAATGCCAGAGTCGGGCGGCTCCTGCAGCTTCGCCCGTCATGCGTTTAACGACCTCGTCTCATTTATTGCCGGCTGGGCCCTCCTCTTGGATTACATCGTGACGATTGCCATTTCAGCCTACTCGGTCGGTCCGTATCTCGGCAATCTCCTCCCTGTGCTGAAGACCTCGATGGGGAACGTCCCGTTTACCCTCCTGGTTCTGGGCAGTCTGCTGGGACTGAACGTCATCGGCATCAAGGAATCCACCCGCGTTTCACTCCTGTTAGCGATCTTTGGGGTCGCGACCCAGCTGGTGATTATTACGGTCGGTGCGGTCTTCTTGATGCAACTGACCCAGCCCGCACAATTTGTCATGCATCTGAAACAGCTGTGGCTTCATCTGCAGGTGGGGCTGCCGGACAGCACGTGGTCCCCGACCTGGCCGGAATTCTGGAAAGGCGTCGGGATGGCGATGGTGGCCTACATTGGGATCGAATCCATCTCCCAGCTTGCGGGGGAGGCGCGCCACCCGAACCGAACTATCCCCCGAGCGATGCTCGCCACGATGGTCACCCTGTTTATCCTCTACTTCGGCACGTCCACGATCGCACTCACCGCCCTGCATCCGAAAGAACTGACCACTGGCTATCTCGAAAACCCGCTCGCGGGGATCGCCGCGTCGATGCCCATTGGGCGCGAGATCCTCGCCCCGTGGGTCGGGTTGTTGGGCGCAACGATTCTATTCGTCGCGGCTAACGCCGGGCTGATTGGGGCCTCGCGCCTCACCTTCTCCATGAGCGAGCACTTTACCTTGCCCAGGGTGTTCTACCAACTCCACCCGGTGTTTAAAACCCCGTACATTGCTCTTATTACATTTACGGTACTGGCTGGGGTGGTCGTGTTGTGGGCGGGGCGCCTGACCCATCTTGCGGACCTCTATAACTTTGGGGCCATGCTGTCCTTCGCGCTGGCGCACTTGTCCCTCCTCGGATTGCGCGTTCGTCAGCCAGACCTCGCACGGCCCTTTAAGGTGGGAGGGAACGTTCGCATTGGGCGCCACGAATGGCCGGTGACGGCCGTCCTGGGGCTGTTGGGGACTGCGGCTGTGTGGGTCGATGTGATTCTCACCAAACCGGCCGGACGAAATCTGGGATTTGCCTGGATGGGGCTTGGCCTGGCGTTCTACTTTTGGTATCGACGGCAGCAACACCTGTCCCCGACCGCACGCCTCCAGATCGAGAAGCTCCAAGTCCCCGGGTATCAAGAGATTACCATTCGGAAAATCCTAGTGCCCACCATCAACACCGCCACCAGCGAGACCGTGCAATTTGCTGCGAAGCTCGCAAAACTGCACGGGGCTGAACTGACCGCGTTGCATGTGATCGAGATCCCTCCCTCGCTTCCCCTCGATACGTTTTTTCCCGAGAAGCTGGCGCTGGCCGATTCCATCATGGAACAGGCGCAGGCCATCGGCCGTGAATATGAAGTGCCGGTCGAGGCCCAAGTCAAACAAGCCCGATTTGCGGGGGAAGCGATCGTGGAGCTGGCAAAAGACGTTACATGTGATCTGGTGATCTTAAGCGATAAGCCACGGATCTTAGCGACTGCGCCAGGTCGCTCGACCTTCGGCACGACAGTGGAACATGTGATGAAGAACGCGCCCTGCCGCGTCTGGATCTTTACTGGAAAAGCATGAGTGATCCTTTCTCAGAAGAACTTCGACAGCAGATTGATCAACTCGATCAGGAGTTCGAACTGCAGCTCGCCCGTGCCAATACGGCTGGTGAGATTGAATTGGTGCGCGTGAAGTTCCTCGGTCGCAAAAGCCCCTTGGCATCCTCCATGAAGCAGCTCGGCGTGTTGCCGGCGGATCAACGGGCGGCGTTTGGCAAAACCCTCAATACCCTGAAAACCACGTTTGAGCAGAAACTCAGCGAAAAGCAACATCAGTTACGAGAACGTCCCTCCGAGCCTCCCACCGATGTGACGCTTCCAGGCGTTGCCCCGCCCCTGGGCCGTTTGCATCCGATTACCCAGACCATGGAGGCCATTGTGGCGTGTTTTGTCCCGATGGGCTTTGAGATTATCGAAGGACCAGAGCTTGAGCTTGAATGGAATAATTTTGACGCGCTCAATATCCCGTCCGACCACCCCTCCCGCGAATCCTTTGACACCTTTTTCGTCGAGGCGCCTTCCCCAGAGCCGCGCAAGGGCAAACTCCTGTTGCGCAGCCATACCTCGCCGGTCCAAATTCGGATCATGCAACACCGCAAGCCCCCGCTGCGGATCGTCGTCCCTGGAAAAGTCTTTCGCCCTGACCCGCTTGATGCCAGCCACAGCTTCATGTTCCATCAGGTGGAGGGGCTCATGGTGGATGAGCACACGAGCTTCACCGACCTGAAAGGCACGCTCACCGCCTTTGCGCAGCAGTATTTTGGCGCCTCGACGAACATGCGGTTTCGGCCGCATTTTTTCCCGTTCACCGAGCCGTCTGCGGAAGTCGATATCTCCTGTGTCCGATGCGGGGGGCGTGGCTGCTCGACGTGCGGGCACAAAGGGTGGCTGGAGATTCTTGGCTGCGGCATGGTCCATCCGAATGTGTTCAAGGCTGTTGGCTATGATCCCGCGCGCGTCCAAGGGTTTGCGTTTGGGATGGGGGTGGAGCGGATCGCGATGCTGAAATATGGCATCACAGATATTCGGTTATTCTTTGAGAACGACTTGCGGTTTTTGGAGCAGTTTTAGAGGAGCGAGAAGGCTTACAACTCGTTTCAAAACCCTAGAGAGACGCTGATCCCCGCTGATCGAAACGCTGATCGCCGCAGATGTCCGACGAGCCATCTGCGTGAATCAGCGTGGATATCAGCGACCATCAGCGACATCGAACGTTTTGAAATGGACTCTTAAGAAGGCTTGAGAGGGCTTAAGAAGTGAAAGAAGGCAAAGAAAGCGTTATGGGCGATGTCCGATTGCCTTCCTTGCCCTCTCAATCCTCTGAAGCCCTCTTAAGCCCTCTGACGCCTTCTAAAAATCTATGAAAGTCCCACTTGAGTGGTTGCAGGAGTTCGTCACGATTCGCCTGAGGCCTGAGCAACTCGCGCATCGGCTCACGATGGCGGGCTTTGAGGTCACGGCCATCGAACGCGTTCATGGCGAGTGGGTCTTCAGCGTGGAGATCACGCCGAACCGCGCCGATTGCTTGTCCATCATGGGCATCGCCCGGGAAGTGGCGGCCATCACTGGCGCCAAACTCACGTTGTCAGAGGGGGCGAGGGGCGAGGGGCGAGGGGCGAGGGGAAAGTCACACCCACGCCCCCTGTCTCACGCCCCCCGCCTCCTCATTCGGATTGAGGATCGCCAGGGCTGCCGTCGCTACATTGGACGGCTGATCGAGGGGATTCGGATTGGAGCGTCCCCGGCGTGGATGCAAAAGCGTCTTGTCGCGTGTGGCCTGCGCCCGATCAACAACGTCGTAGATATCACGAATTACGTCTTATTAGAGTACGGGCAACCGCTCCACGCCTTTGATGACGACCGGCTGCTGGGCGGAGCGATTCTGGTCCGTCGGGCGAAAGTCGGCGAAGAGCTCGTGACGATTGATGAAACACCCCACAGGCTTTCCCCGGAGATGCTGGTCATCGCCGATGCCAAGCGTCCGGTGGCTGTTGCGGGGGTCATGGGCGGACGCGACACGCAAGTCGCGGAGGCGACGAAGCGCGTGTTACTCGAAAGCGCCTGGTTTGATCCGACCATCGTGCGCCGGACTGCTCGGGCCTTGGGACTTGCCAGCGAATCGTCGTACCGGTTTGAGCGCGGGGTGGATCCGATTGGCGTCGAGAGCGCTTCGAAGCGAGCCGCGGCGTTGCTCACGGAGCTTGCCGGGGGCGTTGAAACGGCTGCTCAGGATGCGGGAGGCCGTCCTGCCGCCGCCACAACGGTGTTGCTTGAACCGAGTAAAGCGAGTCGATGGCTGGGGGTCTCCGTGCCGTCTGCGACGGCGAAGCGGACGCTTGAGCAGCTGGGGTTCTCGGTCAAGCCGTCGGCAAGGACGTGGCGCGTATCCGTTCCATCGTATCGGCGCGACGTGCAGCAGGACGTCGATCTCATCGAGGAGATCGCCAGGCTCTCTGGCTACGACGCCTTGCCAGCGACGCATCCATGCGGGTTGTTGGGTCCCAGCGCACGCGACGAATCACCCTACACGCAAATCCAGGAGCTTCGCCGATGGTGCACTGGCCTCGGCCTGTCCGAAACGATCACCTGGGCGCTCGTTTCAAAGGCGCAGCTGGACAAGGCGAACTGTTGGCCAGACAAACCCCTGCAGCTTCAAAACCCCTTGAGCCTCGATCATCTGATTCTTCGTCCGACGCTGCTCATTGGTCTGTTGCAAGTGATCTCAAAGAATCTGGCACAAGGCATCCCTGGGGTGCGCTTCTTTGAGCTCGGACACGTGTTCACGCCGAAAGAGATTGCCTATCTTGGGATCGGGATCGCGGGATTGTGGGAGCGAAGCTGGCAAGGCAAGCAGCCTGCGGATGTGTTTCGACTCAAAGGCGTGATCGACCAGCTTCTCAACCGTTGCACCGACCGCTCGAGGCACGTGCAGGTGGCGCCACTGGCGTGGGCCGAGCCTGGGCACAGTCTGACGCTTCAACTTGACGGCAAACCGCTTGGAGTCATTGGGCAAGTCGCCCGCCGAATCCGCGAAGCGTATGACATCGAACAGCCGGTCTGGTTTGGCGAGATCAACGTCGAGGCGCTGCTGGGGTATCCAAAAACGTCCGCAACCAGCATTTCTCCAAGCCCATTTCCACCAGCGAAGCGAGACCTGTCGTTCCTGATCGACAAGCGCACCCCCTATACCCAGCTCCTTGAACTCATCCGCGCGACCGGCTCGCCGCTTGCCCATCGCGTGGAACTGGTGGATCGCTACGTTGGATCCCAAGTCCCTGAGACGAAGCACAGCCTGACGTTTTCCATTGAGTACCGCGACCCTTCCCGGACCCTCACGGCAGGCGAAGTCGACGCACTCCACCGCAAGATCAGGGAGGCGCTCGCCCAACGATTCGGCGCGCAGCTGCGCTAGTCAAACGCCGAATTTGTGTCATGTTAGAAGTGTAATGTGTAATGGGGCGATTGCGGGGTTTCTCTTTTCATTACACGTTACACAGTTCACATTACACAAATCCTTGACACTTGCGTCACTTTGGGTGGTGTGGTAAGCTAACGACTGCCCTGCACTGCTCGTGAGGGACCAGTCAACGTGAGCCAACACCACGTGACCGGGAATCCGGCTTCCGTTGGGGCGCGTAGACCTTCAAGCACGTTGAGGGAAACGCCAAACCATCGGAGAGGGTACCCACCTGTTGAGGGTTGGGTTCATCGCTGACGGATTACCCACGGCAGAGGCGGGGCTCTTTTTTGCGCGGGGCCCGTCGAGGCATTCGCTTGCCGCTCAGCATCCGCCCACGCCTGATCCAGATGGCGGATGAATTCGCGGCTGCGCGAACGCCTTGCCACCCGCTTAGGTGGAGAAGAGAAAATTGGCTTGCGGGGCCTGTCGAGGGGTTCGTTCAGCGGATCGCTCGGCGCGCCCTCGCTCGGTGGATTTTCTCGCTCGTCCCTCGCTAGCGCTCGGGGCACCGTGGTCGCTCGAAAATCCAGACGTCCGCTTTCACGAACCCCTCTCCACCCGCTTGGGTGGGAGGAGAAGAGAAAAATCTGAATTCGCGGCTGCGCGAACGCCTTGCCACCCGCTTAGGTGGAGAAGAGAAGATTGGCTTGCGGGGCCCGTCGAGGGGTTCGTTCAGCAGATCGCTCGGCGCGCCCCACCGAGGCGCGCCTTCGCTCGGCGGAATTTTTCGCTCACCTCGCTTGCGCTCGGTACCGTGCCCGCTCAAAATTCCGAACGTGCAGCTTGCCGACCTTAATCCACCCACTTGAGGGGTAGCGAGAAGCAAAATGGACTTGTTTGAATCACCCACTCAAGCTACTCAACAAGCCAACGTGCCGCTGGCGGCGCGGATGCGGCCTCGGACGTTGGAGGAGTTTGTCGGCCAGACGCATCTCTTAGGCCCCGGCAAGCTGCTCCGACGGGCGATTGAGGCGGATCGGGTCACCTCGTTGATTTTGTACGGGCCTCCGGGCTGTGGCAAGACCGCACTCGCCCATGTCATTGCCAACCGCACGCAGGCCCACGTCGAGCAGCTCAACGCGACTGCAACGGGCGTCGCGGAGTTGCGAGAGGCGATCGCTCGCTCAAAAGAGCGCGTGCGGCTCGACGGCAAGCGCACCATCCTCTTTATCGACGAGATTCACCGGTTCAACAAAGCCCAGCAAGATGTCCTCATGCCGGATGTCGAATCCGGCAATCCGATCCTGATCGGCTCGACGACCTTTAATCCCTTCTTTGCGCTCCTGCCCGCGCTCCTGTCTCGGTCGCTCGTCTGCGAGCTGAAACCGCTCAACCAGGAGGAGATCCTGGCGGTCCTCACACGGGCGTTGTCAGACAAGGAGCGAGGCCTTGGGACATTGCCCATCGACGTCGATGAGCAAGCCCTCAAGCACGTGACAACGGTCTGCGATGGGGATGCGCGCCGCGCGCTCAATGCCCTTGAGGTGGCGGCCCTCACCACGCCGAAGACAAAAGGACGTCTTCACATCACGCGCGCCGTCATCGAAGAATCCATCCAGAAAAAGGCCGTGGTCTATGACAAGGACGAGGACGCCCATTACGACACGATCTCAGCCTTCATCAAGTCGATGCGCGGCTCGGATCCCGATGCGACGCTCTATTGGCTGGCGAAGATGCTCTACGCCGGGGAAGATCCCCGGTTCATTGCCAGGCGCATGATCATCTGTGCAGCCGAAGACGTCGGCAACGCCGACCCGCACGCCCTTGTGTTAGCGACAGCCGCGATGCAAGCGGCGGAGTTTGTCGGGCTTCCGGAATGCCGTATCCCGCTGGCCCAAGCCGCGGTGTATGTCGCCTGCGCTCCCAAGTCCAACGCGGCCTATCTTGGGATCGAGAAAGCGATGAAAGATGTCGAGGAAGGTCGAACGCTTGAGGTTCCCGCCCACCTCAAGGATGCCAGTTATGCCAGCGCCAAGAAACTGGGCAGAGGGGAGGGCTACAAGTACGTCCACAGCTACAAGGACCATTACGTCAAACAGGACTATCTGCCAGCGAAGCGTGTGTATTACGAGCCCACCGAGCTTGGGTTCGAGAAGACGATCAAAGACTGGCTGAAGCGTCTCAAGCAAGGCTAACTGTGGGTATTTGTTGGATTTATAGTGTACTAAATAAGTAATATATAAGAGGAATTTAGGAGATATTTATTGACAAATTTTGTCAAATAAGGCATCCTTAAGTGGCGTTGAGAGGTGTTGGAGACGTGAACCCCCACACCACCCCGCCATCGGCTGGGTGGTGTCTGGGGAGCACCCTTCGGGACTCCGTAACTGATGGCCTCATTGAAGGAGGATGGATGAAGGGAGCATCTGTGGGCGAACTCGTGAGCGCAGGGACCCTGGAGTCTCAATCGCCCGAGGAGGTCCTCCGGTGGGCCTTGGACACGTTTCATCCAAAGATCGCCTTGGCTTCAAGTTTTGGGGCAGAGGATGTGGCGATTATTGATATGCTGGTCAAGATCAACCCCAAGGCGCGGGTCTTTACCCTCGATACCGGGCGGCTCAACCAGGAAACGTATGACGTGATGGATCAGATCCGCGAGAAATACCGCCTCTCCGTCGAAGTCTATTTCCCCCAGGCCGAGGTGGTTGAGCAGATGGTCCGCGAACGCGGCCTCAACTTGTTCTATCACTCGATTGAGAACCGCAAGCTCTGTTGCGGGATCCGCAAGGTGGAGCCGTTGAACCGCGCCCTGAAGACGGTCGATGCCTGGGTGACCGGCTTGCGGCGCGACCAGGTCGTCACGAGGGCCAGCGTGAAAAAAGTCGATCTCGACCAAGACCACGGTGGAATTGTGAAGATCAATCCGCTGGCCGACTGGAGCTGGGATCAGGTCATGGACTACGTGAAGCGTAACCACGTGCCCTACAACGTGCTGCATGACCAGGGGTATCCGTCGATTGGCTGCGCCCCCTGCACGCGCGCGATCAAACCGGGTGAGGATTTCCGCGCTGGGCGGTGGTGGTGGGAACGTCCCGAGCAAAAGGAATGTGGGCTGCACGTCAAATGAAGCCACCCTTTACGTCACTGCGTTCCGTAAAGGGTCAGGCTGAATTTGACCCCACACCCAGCCAAATGACGTCGGTCGGCTTCGAAGCACTCCATCAAGGCAAGCTGGGACGTCGCGGTCCCAGCGGAGGGACGTGGGTGAGGCTGGGTGTGGGGTTCTCCGCCAAAGGCGGATCCGCCTCTGGCGGAAATTCGCCCCGCCCTTTAGCTGCTGACAGCTAAGAGGGCGGAATAAAGGGCGGGGCTCATTGAAGATGATTGCACCGCATGGCGGGGTGTTAGTCAACCGGATCGTCGACGGCAAGGAGCGCGAGACGCTGCTTACCAAGGCAGCCAGTCTGCCCAAACTGCAGCTCGATGCGTGGACGCTGTCTGACATCGAAATGATCGCGGTTGGGGGATTCAGCCCGCTGGAAGGTTTCCTGACCAAGCGAGAGTACGAGTCGGTCGTCAACGATCGGCGTCTTGCAAACGGGTTGGTGTGGACGATTCCTGTGACGTTGGCGGTCGATCCGCAGACGGCCAAGGCGCTGCAGGCCAACAGTGACGTGGCACTTGTCAGCAATGGGCAGATCATCGCACTCCTCCATTTGGAAGAGCTGTACGAACCGGACAAGACCAGGGAAGCCCAGCAGGTCTTCCGCACGACCGATGCTGCGCATCCCGGCGTGAAGCGATTGCAGACTCTCGGAGACATCTATCTGGGGGGGAGGATCAGCGTCGTCAACCGACCCGTGCATGCTCGCTTCTTGCAGTATCGGCTCGACCCTGTGAAGACCAGGCAACTGTTTGCCGAACGAGGCTGGAAGCGGATCGTGGGATTTCAAACGCGCAATCCGATCCACCGCGCCCATGAGTATATCCAGAAAGTGGCGCTAGAAATCTGCGACGGGCTGCTGCTGCATCCGATCGTGGGTGAGACGAAAGACGACGACGTCCCGGCCGACGTGCGCATGAACAGCTACGAGGCGTTGCTGACCCACTACTATCCGAAGGACCGCGTCGTGCTCGCCGTGAATCCTGCGTCGATGCGCTATGCCGGACCGCGCGAGGCGATTTTCCATGCGCTCATTCGCAAGAACTACGGCTGCACGCACTTTATCGTCGGACGTGATCACGCTGGCGTGGGCAAGTTTTACGGGACCTACGACGCCCAGCGCATCTTCGAAGAGTTCCAGCCCGAGGAGCTTGGGATTACCCCGCTGTTTTTCGAAAACACGTTCTACTGCACCACCTGCGCCAGCATGGTGTCTACAAAGACCTGCCCACATCCGGAGTCCGCGCGCGTGAGCTTAAGCGGGACGAAGGTGCGCGAGCTGCTTGCGGCGGGACACCTGCCGCCTCGAGAAGTCTCCCGGCCCGAAGTGGCCCAGGCGCTCATCGACGCCATGCGGAATCAGTCCGTCGTCCGTAGCTAATTGGTGTCTGTCTATGGACGATCGACCATGGACTATGGACTTGGTGGCATCCCTCTAAGATGAACCCTATGCAGGTTGAGATCCAGCACGTCTTCAAACGCTTTCAACACAACGGCTCGACGTTAGAAGTACTGTACGACGTAAGCCTCACGATCGAGCAGGGCGAGTTTGTGTGTTTGTTGGGGCCGTCCGGCTGCGGCAAAAGCACCTTGGTGAACCTGATTGCGGGTTTGGAGAAGCCGAATGATGGGCAGGTGCTGATCAATGGGGCGCCGGTGACCGGACCGGGGTTCGATCGGGTTGTCGTGTTTCAGGAATCGGCGCTCTTTCCGTGGCTCAGTGTCTTAGGCAACGTTGAGTTTGGCTTGCAGATGATGGGGCTTGCCAAATCCGAGCGGCGCGACCGGGCGTACAAGTATCTCAAACTCGTGCATCTGTCGAAATTTGTGAACGCCTACCCGCATCAGTTGTCGGGAGGGATGAAACAGCGGGTGGCGATCGCCCGGGCGCTGGCGATAGATCCACAAATTCTGCTCATGGATGAGCCGTTTGGTTCACTCGATGCGCAGACTCGCGCCATTATGCAACAAGAGCTGCTGGAGATTTGGCAGGCGACACGCAAGACACTGTTTTTCGTGACGCACAATGTCCGGGAGGCGACCGGCCTGGGAGACCGCATCTACGAGATTTCCTCGCGACCCGGGCAGATCAAGCGGATGTATAAAGTGGAACTTCCGCGACCGCGCCTGGCCACCGATCCAGCGCTGATCGCGATTCAGCGACGCATCTTGACCTCCCTTGGGGAAGAAATTGCGAAGGTGATGCAGGATGAACTGGGTGAAGCGATACGCGTTCCGGAGGCTACTGGCAGCCCTCGTCCTGATCGCGATCTGGGAATGCACATCTAGGCTGTTTCCTGGCTGGCCATCGGCGATGCGCGTGGCCAGTCGGATCGCCGACGATTTTCAGACCCCCGCATTCCTGGAAGCGCTCATGGGGAGCCTGCGCCGGATGGCCATCGGCTACGTCCTGGTGACGGGGCTCGGCATCACGAGCGGGATGCTCCTCGGCCGCTTCAAGGTGTTGGATGAACTACTGGGCAGCCTCGCAGTTGCGCTCCATGCCATTCCCGGCGCGGCGTGGGTGCCGCTCGCCGTGTTATGGTTTGGGGTCAGCGAGCGGGCGGTTCTGTTTACGATTGTGCTCGGGGCCACCGGCATCGTCATGGTCAACACCGACTCGGGGATTCGTGATGTGCCGCCGCTGATTGTGCGGGCAGCCAGAACCATGGGGGCAAAGGGCATTCGGTTCTTTTGGTACGTCGTGGTGCCTGCGGCGATTCCGAAAATCGTCGATGGACTGCGCCTGGCCTGGGCATTCGGCTGGCGGGCGCTGATGGCAGGAGAACTGTTTACCTCGGTCAGTGGCCTTGGACGGATCTTAAGCGATGTGGCCAAGGCTGCTGAGCTAGACCATTTGCTGGCGATCATGGTGGTGATCGCAGCACTGGGCGCGGCGATCGACGGCCTCATCTTCAAGCGGCTTGAGCACGCGGTGCGCGTGCGGTGGGGCTTGGTGTAATGGACAGAAGACAGAAGGCAGAAGACAGAAGTCAGACAGGACGAATCGCGGATCAAAACCCCTCTGTCCTCTGTCCTCTGTCTTCTGCCTTCTGAACGTCCATGCTCCACATTCCGCAGCAGCTGTACGACGAGATCATCGCCCACTGTCAGCGCGAGTATCCGAAAGAAGCCTGCGGGATCCTCAGCGGGAAAGACGGTGTTGTGCAGCAGGCGCATCCCATGACGAACATGGACGCAAGCCCCATCAGCTACCAGATGGATCCCAAGGAACAACTGCACCTCATGAAGCAGATGCGGCAGGCCAACCAGGAGTGGCTGGCGATTTATCACTCCCACACGGCTTCAGCGGCGTATCCGTCTCCTGTGGACGTCAGCCTGGCGGTGTATCCGGATGTCTCCTACGTGCTCGTGTCCTTGAAGGACCGAACCAGCCCCGTGATGCACAGCTACCGGATTCAAGACGGCATCATCAACCAGGACGATTTACAGGTTGTTGTGTAGACGGGTATAATGGTTCGACATCGTCATTCGGTGTTCGGTAATCGGTGACGCGGCCCGTTTCGTTATTCGTCTGTCGGGTGACGTCAAACAACGAACTACGTCACCGAACGACGAGACGGGTTGCGTGACCGACTGACAATTACCGATGGGCCCACAATCTATGTCACTGACAGGAACAATCGTGGATGTGCGGGATATGCTCTGCGCCCAAGCCATCATGGTGGTGTGGCGGGCATGCCGAACCCTCGCGGCTGAGGCAGTGCTTGAGATCGTGTGCAATGCCCACGATGTGGAAGACGACCTGCTCATCTGGGCCAAGGAGCTTGGATATTCCGTGCTTGAGGTCGAAGAGCGTGCTCCCGAGACGTGGTTGCGCATTCGAAAGGGCACCTAAATGCCAAACGCCGTGAAAACCAAGATCTCCGAGAACATCCTTGAGTTGATCGGGAATACCCCGATGGTCCGCCTCAGGCGCCTGACGAACGCGTCCATGGCGACGATCTTGGCGAAACTCGAGTCCTTTAACCCGGGCGGTAGCGTGAAAGACCGCATTTGCTTGGCCATGATCGAGGACGCCGAAGCGCGCGGGCTGATCAAGCCTGGGGCGACCATTGTTGAGCCGACCAGCGGCAATACCGGGATCGGCTTGGCGATGGTGGGGGCGGTGAGAGGCTATCACGTCATCCTGACCATGCCGGAGGTGATGAGCACCGAGCGCATCCACATCCTCAAGAGTTACGGGGCGGACGTGATTCTCACCCCCGCGGATGAAGGGATGGTCGGGGCGGTAAAAAAAGCCGAGGAGCTGGTCAAGCAGACCCCCGGGGCCTTCATGCCGCAGCAGTTTCAAAATCCGGCCAATCCCCAGGTCCACCGGCAGACAACGGCTCAGGAAATTTTGCGGTGTACCGAGGGCGAGCTCGATGCCTTTGTCGCGGGGATTGGGACGGGTGGGACGATCACGGGGGTGGGCGAAGTCCTCAAGCGGAGAAATCCGCAGATCAAAGTCTACGGGGTTGAGCCGAAAGGTTCTCCGGTTCTCTCCGGTGGCGAACCGGGCCCCCATCTGATCCAAGGCATTGGGGCGGGGTTTGTGCCACAGGTCCTCAATCGGGCGGTGATCGATGAGTTGATTACCGTCACCGACGAAGAAGCGCACTACACGGCCAAGCGCCTTGCGCGCGAAGAAGGGGTGTTTGTGGGTCTCTCGGCGGGGGCGGCGTGTGTTGCAGCGCTCAAGGTGGCCAAGGAGCTGGGGAGTGGGAACACGATTGTCGTGATCTTTCCGGATTCCGGCGAGCGCTACTATAGCGCGGAAGCGTATTTTGAGAGTTAAACGGACAAACGAATTTCAGTATTCGGTTACGCTGCCCGTATCGTTGTTTGGTGACGTAGTGCGTGTTTCACTTTTGACGAACGACGTCACCGACTGACGAAACGATCGGCGTGACCGACAGACGACAACCGAATGACGAACGTAGATGTTCGGCTCGATTTACGGGGCGTGCGCTGCCCGATGAACTACATCAAGACGAAGCTGAAACTGGACGAACTGGCAGCGGGGGGGACACTTGAAGTCTTCATTGATGACGGGGAAGCCGTCCGCGGGTTGCCGACGGGCTTGAGGGATGAAGGTCATGAGATTCTCGTCACCGAGCCGGTCAATCCGGGGTATCGTGTCGTCATCCGCAAACAGGAAGTCAGAAGTCCCTGCCCGCCCCTCGGATCACAGGGCAGGCGGGAGAAGTCAGAAGTCAGGACCGAATGAGACGCCTCTTGTTTTTCAATCTGGCCTCTGTCTTCTGTCATCCGACATCTGAACGATGAGCTATGTCATTGGTCTCAAGTGCAGAGAGTGCGGCCGCCTCTATCCCAAAGAGGTCGTGTTCGTCTGTGAATACTGCTTCGGGAGCGTCGAGGTCGATTACGACTACGAGGCCATCCGCCGCGTCCTCACCAAAGCGTCCCTGGCGACCCGTCCGAAGTCGCTCTGGCGCTATCGAGAATTACTCCCCATTGACGGAGAACCGACGGTCGGCTTTTTCTCAGGCTTCACCCCCTTCTTCCGCGCGGAGCGATTGGCGGAAGCGCTCGGGGTTGAGGAACTCTACATCAAAGATGATTCCGTCTCACATCCGACGCTCTCGTTTAAGGACCGCGTCGTGTCCGTGGCGCTGAGCAAGGCGAAAGAATTTGGCTTTGATACCGTCGCCTGCGCCTCAACCGGCAATCTCGCCAACTCCGTCGCAGCCCTCGGGGCGTTCGCGGGCCTCAAGCGCTACATCTTCATCCCTGTGGATCTGGAACTGGGCAAAGTGGTCGGGTCGCTGATCTACAACCCAACCGTTGTCGCCGTGGAAGGCACCTACGATGAAGTGAATCGCCTCTGCGCAGAAATCGGGGCCAAGTATCCGTGGGCGTTTGTGAACATCAACATCCGCCCCTACTACGCGGAAGGCTCGAAGACCTACGGGTATGAGATTGTTGAGCAATTGGGGTGGCGAGTCCCGCAACACATCATCGTGCCTGCCGCTGGGGGCTCGCTCATCACCAAAATCGGCAAGGCCATCAAGGAACTCAAGCTCCTTGGTCTGATCAGCGAGGCGGATACGAAGCTTTATGCGGCCCAGGCAAGCGGCTGCGCACCGATCGTCGATGCGATCAAAGCCCGCTCGGAAATCATCAAGCCGGTCAAGCCCAAGACGATTGCCAAATCCCTCGCCATTGGGAACCCAGCCGATGGCTACTACGCGACGAAGACGGCTCTGGACTCTGGGGGGTGGGCGGAGTCGGCCACCGATGACGAAATTGTCGATGCAGTCAAGCTCCTCGCCCAAACCGAGGGGATCTTTACCGAGACGGCTGGCGGGGTGACCGTGGCGGCGGCGAGGAAGCTGATTGAACAACGCGTTATCCCGCGTGATGAATCGATCGTGATCTGCATTACCGGTAATGGGCTCAAGACCCAGGAACCGATCATGGATCGGTTGGGGCACGCCGTGCAGATCAAGCCGACGCTGGCGTCATTTGAACACCACCTGCAGCAACAGTTAAGCGCGAGTCTCTCTCGATAACAGGAGGCGTATGCATGGCTGTGACACTCCGCATCCCGACGCCGCTTCAGCGGCTCACCGACGGACAGAGTGAAGTCACCTGTGAAGGCAAGACCGTCACCGACTTGTTAGCCGACCTGGAACGACGCTATCCAGGCGTTAAGGAACGCATCTGTGACGAGCAGGGGAAACTCAGGCGGTTTGTGAATATCTTCGTCAATGAAGAAGACATCCGGTTTCTACAAGGAGACCAGACGCCGATCAAGGATGGCGATGAGGTGTCCATCATCCCCGCCATTGCCGGAGGCCAACGAGCTGTCTAGAACAATTCCTCGGTGGAATGTGTCATGTGTAACGTGTAATGTGAAAGGCAAAAATATTGGTGCAGCAACGTTGCCTCCATTACACGTTACACCTTGAACATTACACAAGACCAAGACATGGGATTTTCTGAGGCGCAGATTGAGCGGTACGGCTGCCAGCTCATCCTGCCCGAGATTGGCCGCCAGGGACAACAGCGATTGGCACAGGCGAAGGTCTTGATCATCGGCGCTGGAGGCTTAGGCTCACCAGCGGCCCTCTACCTGGCGGCAGCGGGAGTGGGGACGCTTGGCATCCTTGATGACGATACGGTCGAGCTTAGCAACCTTCACCGGCAGATTCTCCATACCACCAACGACGTGGGACGAGCCAAGAGCCAATCCGCCAAAGCGAGGCTTGACGCGCTCAATCCTGGAGTCACGTGTCTGGCCATCCAGGAACGCCTCACCAGGGCCAACGCGCTAGACCATCTAGCGGGATACGACGTGATCGTGGACGGCTCCGATAATTTCCCCACCCGCTATCTCGTGAACGACGCCTGCGTGGCCCTCAACAAACCGCTGGTGCACGGTGGGATTGTGCACCTCAACGGCCAGCTCATGACGATCCTGCCGCGCCGCAGTCCCTGTTTTCGTTGCGTGTTTCCTGAACCGCCCAGTCCCGACGCGATTCCCAGCTGCCAACAGGCTGGCGTGCTGGGGTCGGTGGCTGGGGTGATCGGCAGCCTCATGGCGCACGAAGCCTTGAAGGTGCTGCTGGAAATCGGAGACCCCTTGGTTGGTCGGTTACTCGTCTTCGACGGAACCATGAGCCGCTTTCGCGAGGTCCCAATCCGACGCAATCCTCAATGCCCCACCTGCGGCGAGGCGAGGTCACGCAACGAGGCAGCACTCTTCCACACCAGTCAGACAGAGGGGAGGTGACGATGGCGAAGCGACAAGTGACCCTGATTTTTCCACAACATCTCATCAAGGAGCCCGTGGTGTACACGATGGCCAGGGAATGCGAGGTGATGCCCAACATCCGGCGGGCCCGCGTGACCGAAACCGTTGGGGAAGTGACCCTGGAACTTGAAGGCTCGGAGGAGAACCTCAAGAAAGCCATTGCGTTCCTTGAGAAGAAAGGCGTCAAGGTCGAGCCGGTGGTGGGGGACGTCGTCAGCTAACCATCCCCCTTGACAACGTGCCCGAAAGCGGTTATACTCTATACAGGTATATGGTATAGATGATCAACCCAACAACTCAACACGACAGCCTCAAACGCCTGGCCCGCATTGAGGGCCAGATCAAGGGGATCCAGCGCATGGTCCACGAGGGCCGGTATTGTATCGACATCATCAATCAGGTCACGGCGGTCAAGAAGGCGCTGGAACAGGTGGGTCTGGTGGTCATGCGGCGTCATATCGATTCCTGTGTGTCCGAGTCAATTCGGTCCAAGGACGGTCACACGAAGGTTTCAGAGCTCATGAACACGATCAACCAATTCATCAAATGACCTCCCCCCGGCGTCTACTCATCCATGTCCTGGCCGTTGCGTTCCTGATGCCATTCAGCGCGCTGGCGAGTGTGTGTTGTCCGTCACAGGACTTCTCCTTTGAACAGCGCATCCAATCAACCTGTTGTTGCCCAGCCTCATGTGAAGTCACCCAGGTCGCTTGCGCACAAGCCCGTGGCTTCGACCACACAGCCGTCGTTCCTCAATCATGGCATCGAGAGGACTCGACGAGCACCGCGCACGCCCTGCTCACGTCACGTCAGGTCATCGACGACCTCGACGATACCAACGCCACGTCCTTCCTTGCGTGGTTCGGTGGCCCTCCAGTCACCAGTTTCCCGCACGCGATCTCCTTACCCCTGCGTCTGTAATCTCGTCCTCTTGCGCTTGTGGGTTTCGTTCCAAGCAGGAGGATGAGTGGATGAAGAGATTTCGTTGGTGGTTTGATCAGGTGTTGCTACAATTGACAGGGGTGAGGGGCGGCACAACGAACACGCGGTCCTGCCGGATGGGCATCCCCCGAGCGTGCCGGCGTGCGTTCGGGGCTATCCTCGTGCCAGCGCTGGTCCTTGCGATCGTCCCACGATCGCTGTGGGCCAACGAGACGCTCTCCCTCCCTCAACTCCTCCAGGCAGCTCGACGCGAAAACCCCACCCTGCTAGCAGCCCACAAGCGATGGGAAGCTGCTCAAGCCAAGGTCTTACAAGCCAAAGCCCTTCCTGCGCCCAAGATTGGCGTCGAGTTTGAAGACATCCCCCGCGGAACTGTTAAGGTCAATCAAGCCACTGTCATGTATCAACTCATCCAAGCCCTCCCATTTCCAGGGAAGCTGTCACTGCGCCGTCAAGTGGCGGTAAAACATGCGCAAGTCGCAGCCATGGCCTTCAAGCAGACAGAGTGGGACATCATCAGCCAGCTCAAAAGCGCCTACTATGACCTGTTCCTGGTTGATCGAGAGCAAGCGATTCAACAGGAACAACTGTTGTGGCTCCATCAGGCTGCGGCGATCGCGCAGGCCCGCTACGTTACCGGCACTATCTCGCAACCCGAACTGCTCCGGGCGCAGGGCGAAGCCCTCGAAGCCGAAAACGCGCTCATCGTGCTGGCCCACCGACGTCAGGCGCTCAGCGCGCATCTCAACCATCTCCTCAATCGTCCCGCTCACGCACCCCTCGGCCAACCTGGGGAGATTTTGCTTCTGAGCGTTCCATTTCATCCTGATGAGCTGTTGTTGATCGCCCTTGAGCGACAACCGGAGCTCCTCGCGATGAAGTACGCAGCGGAGCGCGCAGAGGCTGAATGGCGATTGGCCAAGCGAGAGTTGCTCCCCGACCTGGAAACGATGCTGGAACTGCGCGATCCTGCCATGGGACCAATCGGGCCATGGGATCTGACGCTGGCGCTGGCGATCCCGTTTTGGTTCTGGACGAAGCTCCAATATGGCGTGAAGGCGGCGTTGTATGACAAGGAGTCCATGCAGGCGGCGTATCAGGCGATGCAGAACGATCTGACCAAGCGGATTCACGAGCATTGGCATGAGGCCATGGCCTCCTACACGACCGCCAAGCTCTGCCAAGATGGGTTGATCGATTTGGCACAGCAAGTAGTGACTGCGACGATGGCCGCGTACCAAAGTGGCCGCGGATCGTTTATGGAGCTCCTAGAGGCGCTCAGGACGTTGAGTGACCGCCAGCGCACGTACTACCAACACCTGGTCGCCTTCGAACAACATGTGGTGATGTTGGAACAGGCGGCTGGCGTTCCCTTGCGGGACGCGCATGAAGTGTTAGCCGCGGGAGGAGGAACATGAGCAGTCCAGTGACCCGTCGTCCACTGGTGGTTGGGGTCCTCGCCCTTGTTGTGCTGATTCTCGGAGGCGTTGTCTTACTCCGCCTTCCGCATTCCCTGCCCGCCCTGCAGAAGGGGGGGCAGGCGGGCGCATTCCGCACTCACAAGGTGTCTGCCAAACCCACGTATTACTGCCCCATGCATCCGACCTACACGTCTGATCGACCAGGCGATTGTCCGATCTGCAACATGAGACTGGTGAAGCGGGAGTCGGAGCCGACAGCGAACAGCCGACAGCCGACAGTGGTAAAGAACCTCAAAGATATCTGCTACATGCACAACTGCCCCATGGTGCATGCGGGCAAGCCCTGCCCGATGTTAGTGGTCGCCAAGGAAGGGGAACGGGTCACCTGCCCGATTTGCGGCACGCATGTTGCTGAAGCGGCCCAGGCCTCGAAGGGGAAGATTCTCTACTGGACCGATCCGATGATCCCCGGCTACAAGTCCGACGAGCCTGGCACATCGCCCATGGGCATGGACCTGGTCCCAGTCTATGAGGAAATGGCCATCGCCCCTGTTGGTGGTGCTCCGACACCGGAGGGCTATGCCCCGATTTTGGTCTCCCCACAGAAACAGCAGTTCATTGGCATCAAGACCGCTGCGGTTGAGCGTAAGGCGCTGACCAAAACGATGCGCACCGTGGGGACCATTGCGCATGATCCTGAGCTGTATCAGGCGCAGGCCGAGTACCTCCAGGCCCTCAAGACCTTGACTCAAACCCAGCAGAGTGCGCTGGCTGGCGTCGTTGAGCAGGCGACGCAGTTGGTGGAGTCGGCGACAATCCGCTTGCGGCACCTGGGAGTCAGTGAGGACCTCATCGCCGAGATGGCCACCTGGCAGGAGCCGGAGCGCAGCTTACTCTATACCCAGCCGGGCGAACCGGTGTGGGTGTATGCAAAGGTGTACGAGTATGAGCTTCCGCTTATCCGAGTGGGGCAACCGTTGACCGCCGAAGCTCCCGCCCTGCCAGGCCAAATGTTTCAGGGAGCCGTCCGCGCGATCGACCCACTGGTGGATGCGATGACTCGCACCATCAGGATTCGAGCGAAACTCGAAGATCCTCACGGGCAGCTCAAACCAGAGATGTTCGTCAATGTCACGATCACCATCGATCTTGGAGAGGTCCTGGCAATTGCTCAGGAGGCGGTCTTCGATACCGGGATACGGCAGATTGTATTCGTGGACAAGGGTCAGGGACTCTTTGAGCCGCGGGACGTCGTGGTCGGGATGAAGGCCGGCGGATTCTACGAACTGAAACAGGGGGTGGTTGAAGGAGAGCGGGTTGTGACGAGTGGGAATTTCCTTATCGATTCAGAAAGCCGGCTCAAAGCCGCCTTGGAGGGCATGGGTGAGGAAGGGCATCAACATGGGCAATAACCCCAGCTACCCTGAGCGAGCCCCTTCGGAGAGCGCAGAGCATCCTGTGCTGCGACAAGGCGGCTTCGTCGAAAAGATCATCGAGTTCTCCGCCCACAACAAGTTTCTGGTCCTGATCGTCGTAGCCTTCACCCTGGTCGCGTCGGTCTGGGCGATGCGGAATATCCCCCTCGATGCGATCCCCGACCTGTCCGACACTCAGGTCATCATCTACTCTCGGTGGGATCGCAGCCCGGACATCATCGAGGATCAAGTCACCTACCCCATCGTGACCGCGATGCTGGGCGCGCCTCGCGTCAAAGCGATCCGTGGGTTTTCTGATTTCGGATTTTCCTACGTCTACGTGATCTTCAAGGACGGTACCGACATCTACTGGGCACGGTCGCGAACGCTTGAGTACCTCAGCAAGATCATTCCCAGACTTCCCGAAGGGGTCCGCACGGAACTGGGGCCCGATGCCACTGGGGTGGGGTGGGTCTTTCAGTACGCCCTCGTCGATGAGTCTGGACAGCATGACCTGCAAGAATTGCGCAGCTTCCAGGACTGGTACCTCCGCTACCACCTGCAAAGCGTTCCCGGCGTGGCAGAGGTCGCCTCGATCGGCGGCTTTGTGAAACAGTACCAGGTGACGATCGATCCCAACCGCCTGCTCGCCTACAACATCTCCCTGATGAATGTCGTGGAGATGATCCGAAAGGGTAACCAAGAGGTCGGCGGACGCCTGCTCGAGTTTTCCGGGGCTGAATACATGGTCCGAGGCCGAGGATATCTCAAGTCTGTCGAGGACATCGAGAAGGTCGTCGTCGGGACCGACCAGAAGGGGACCCCCATTCTGGTCGGGCACATCGGCACCGTGGCCCTGGGCCCTGATATTCGCCGAGGGCTGGCTGACTTCGACGGGCGCGGCGATGTGGTCGGTGGGACTGTGGTCATGCGCTACGGCGAAAACGCCCTGAACGTCATCAACCGCGTCAAGACTAAGCTCAAGGAAATCGAGCCATCTTTGCCGGAGGGCGTGAAGGTGGAAGTCACGTATGACCGCTCTGAGCTGATCCTTCGTGCCATTGAGAACCTGAAGGAAAAGCTCATCGAAGAAATGATCATTGTCAGCATCGTGATCCTCATCTTCTTGTGGCATTTCCCTTCGGCGATTATTCCGATCGTCACCATCCCGATCGCGGTGATCCTGTCCTTCATCCCGCTCTACGGGTTGCGCCTCACCTCCAACATCATGTCCTTGTCGGGCATCGCCATCTCCATCGGCGTCCTCGTGGATGGAGCGATCGTCGAGGTGGAGAACGCCTACAAACGCTTGGAGCAATGGATCGAAGGGGGCCGCAAGGGCGACTACCACGCGATTCGGCTCAAGGCATTGAAAGAAGTCGGTCCCTCGGTGTTCTTTTCGCTCCTGGTCATTGCCGTCGCCTTCATGCCGATCTTCACGCTGGTGGATCAGGAGGGACGGTTGTTCAAGCCGCTGGCGTGGGCCAAGAACCTGGCGATGGCGATTGCCGCGATTCTGGCCATCACCCTCGATCCTGCCATGCGGATGCTCTTTACCCGCATGGAGCCGATCACCTTGAAAGCCCGCTGGATCCCGGCGCGCATTCGGGGGATGACGTCCAAACTGGCCACGACGGTTGCCGTCGGGACCTACTATCCAGAGGAAAAACATCCCGTCAGCAAAGTCCTCTTCCGGCTCTATGAGCCGGCCTGTCGCTTTGTCTTGAGGCACCGCAAGGGGACCATCCTGACCGCGATCGCGCTCGTGCTGACGACGATTCCCATCTATCTGCAGTTAGGCTCAGAGTTCATGCCGCCGCTTCGGGAAGGCAGCCTCTTGTACATGCCCACCACGCTGCCGGGCATCTCGGTGACCGAAGCGGCATCCCTCATGCAGAAGCAGGACCAGGTCCTGAAAAGTTTTCCTGAGGTAGAACGAGTGTTTGGCAAGTCCGGCCGGATCGAAAGCTCAACTGACCCAGCGCCGTTTTCCATGATGGAAACCGTCGTCCTCCTCAAGCCAGAGCGCCAGTGGCGGAAGGTGAAACGCTGGTACTCGTGGCTTCCGGACATCTTGGAAGGGCCGCTGCGTCCGTTCTGGCCGGATCATCTTTCCTACGAGCAGCTCATTGATGAGATGGACCAGGCGCTCAAAATCCCTGGGACGACCAACGCCTGGACGATGCCGATCAAGAATCGCATCGACATGCTCACGACCGGGGTGCGCACGCCCATCGGGATCAAGATCTTCGGCTCTGACCTCAAGAAGATCGAGGAGATTGGCACACACCTAGAAATGATCCTCAAGGACGTGCGCGGCACGCGCAGCATCTACGCCGAGCGGGTCGCGGGTGGGTATTTCGTGGACTTCACGCTCAACCGTGATGAGTTGGCCCGCTATGGGCTGTCCGTGGCGGACGTGCAGATAGTCATCATGACCGCTATCGGTGGTGAGAACATCACCACGACGATCGAAGGCCGCGAACGCTACCCGGTCAATGTCCGTTACTCGCGGGAGTTGCGAGACGATGTGGAGAAGCTTAAGCGGGTCCTCGTGCCAACGCCTGCCGGACAACACATTCCGCTGGTGCAGCTCGCCGATATCCGTCTGGTCTCAGGCCCGGCCATGATCCGAAATGAGAATGGTCTGTTGGCAGGCTACGTCTATGTCGACATGGCCGGGCGAGACATCGGCGGCTACGTGACCGAAGCCAAGAAGATCGTGGCGAAGGAGCTGAAGCTGCCGGTTGGCTACGCGCTGACCTGGAGCGGCCAGTACGAGAACATGCTCCGCGTGAAGGAACGGCTGAAGGTCGTCCTGCCCCTGACCATCTTCATTATCTGTCTCTTGCTCTACATGAACACGAAGTCAGCCGTGAAGACCGGCATCGTCCTGCTCGCTGTGCCGTTCTCCCTCATCGGGGCGGTGTGGCTGCTGTGGATCCTCGGCTACAATATTTCTATCGCGGTCTGGGTGGGGATGATTGCGCTCATGGGGTTGGATGCCGAGACCGGGGTTTTCATGCTACTCTTTTTGGATCTGGCCTATCACGAGGCGATCCAACGTGGGCAGATGCGCACGGAGCGGGATCTGGAAGAAGCGATTATCCATGGGGCAGTCAAACGGATTCGCCCAAAAATGATGACCGTGATGGCTACGTTCATGGGGTTGCTGCCGATTATGTGGTCAACAGGGGCGGGGGCCGACATGATGAAGCGAGTGGCCGCCCCGATGGTTGGCGGCTTGTTTACGTCGTTCATCCTGGAACTGTTGGTCTATCCAGCGGTCTACGCGATATGGAAATGGCGATTTGAGATGAAGCAGGGAAGAGCCCCATGGCTCACATGAAGCCACAACTTACGGAGCGAAAGCGAACGTAAGTTGTCTGGCTGAATGTGACCCCACACCCAGCAGAAGGGCGAACCGCTTCAGCACCACGTACCGCTTGATCGATACCATACGATTTAGCAGACATCAACCGACTCGCTGCTGGGTGTGGGGTTCAATTCGCCCCGCCCTTTAGCTGCTGATAGCTAAGAAGGCGGAATAAAGGGCGGGGCTCATTGAAGGAGGGAACTGATGCGTCTTGATCTGAAAGCCATGGCCCTTGCCGGGTCGGCGTTCTGGGGGCTGACGGTCTTAGTCGTTGGGTTGCTCAATCTTGCGTTCCCGCCGTACGGACTGACATTCCTTCAGTGTCTCTCGTCGGTCTATCCAGGCTATCATGCGACGAGGAACTTTGGGGATGTCCTGACGGGTACTGGCTACGCGCTCTTCGATGGCGCGGTGACTGGCTGGCTGTTTGGCTGGTTGTATAATAGGGTAGCTGGAAGAAGCTAATCACCAATAACCAAATCCCAAATTCCAAATAATAACCAATGACCAAATTCCAAGTTCTAAACGGTTTGGTGATTGGTGCTTGGTTATTGGTGATTGTTTGGTGATTG
>CAYJTP010000020.1:23874-25720 GCA_964373175.1 uncultured Planctomycetales bacterium | reverse complement strand
CAGCGTTTCGATCAGCGGGGATCAGCGTCTCTCTAGGGTTTTGAAACGAGTTCTAGGCCCTGTCCGATCTTCTCAAACAATAGACCCCAGGCGATACGTGGGCTTGATTTGGTGCCGTGAATCGCGTATAGTCGTCGCCGAAGCGTCTGGTGTTTCACCCCCCACACCAATGGGGTGAGGCGACCAAAAGCGGATTCGTATCTCGTGCTGATGGGTGGTAATTCCCTATTGAGTATAAGTGGGGATTCACCGGTGAACACGCTTGAGGATAGAACGCCGCTTAAGGCACGAAGACCTTCAGCGGCGTTTTTATGGTTGCGGTGCCGAGCATGCTCGGCACGTCAAGGTATTCGTTTGCCGCTCAGCATCCGCCCACACATAGTCCAGTTGGCGGATGAATTCGCGGCTTCGCGAATACCTTGCCACCCGCTTGTGGGGAGGAAGATGATGAGACGGATGTGGCAGCGAAGAACGCTGGGGTCCGTGCTGGTCGGAAGTGCTGTGCTCACACTTCTTGGCGCGGCGTGGGGGGGAGCAGAAGAACCCTCGAAGGCTCAAGACAAGGAGACCGTGATGTCCGCCATTCAAGACAACATGGCCGTTCAGCTTGAGTACACGTTGACGGCCGACGGCGCCGTGGTGGACTCGACGGAAGGCCGCGGGCCGTTTCGGTATGTCCAGGGACGCGGGCAGATTATCCCCGGCTTAGAGCGCCAACTCACCGGCCTCCATGCGGGAGACGAACGAGAGATTACGGTCAATCCAGAGGAAGGCTACGGGCCGGTGGACCCGTCGGCATTTGTCGAGGTGCCGAAAGATCAGCTCCCCACGAATGTGGCCCCCACGGTAGGGTTGGTGCTTCGCGGCATGGATCCTGAAGGCCGCATGTTTCGCGCGACCATTCACGAGATGAAGGATCGCACCGTGACGTTGGACCTCAACCACCCCTTAGCCGGCAAGGCGCTCCTCTTCAAGATTAAGGTGGTGGACATTTCCTCAGCCCAATAGCCAGGACATTGCGGATTGCGAACTGCGGATTGGAACACTGGACAATCCGCAAGCCACCATCACCAATCCGCAATCTCGGGATGCTCACGACGAACTACAAAGCTGCGTTCAATCGGGCGTTTGACGTTCCCGCTCGTCTGCTCAGCCGTTGCGGGATCGCTCCCTCAGCCCTGACCCTCCTGGGGCTTGCCCTGGTCTTGGCCAGCTGTACGTTCCTCCTGATGACAAGGCAGGTCTTTTTGTTCTGCTGGCTCGTGACGCTGGCGACGCTCTTCGACGCCCTCGACGGCGCGGTGGCGAGAGTCAGCCACCGGATCACGAAGTTTGGCTCCTATCTGGATGCGATCTGTGATCGATATGCTGAAGCGGCCGTCGTCTTGTCTGTCGCTGTGGTGACGGGATACTGGGTGCTCTCGATGCTCGTGCTGGTGGGGGCGATGGTCGTGAGCTATGCGAAGGCCCGTGCGGCGCTCGAGGTTCCTGTCTCCAATACCGAATGGCCAGACCTCATGGAGCGAACCGAACGGGATGTCATCTATATCGTCGGGTTAGCAGCCAGTCGGCTGGTGCCGTGGAAGCCGCTTGGACAGGATCTCTTCTGGTGGACGCTGCTGGTCTTGGGCGGACTCCTCCACGCCACAGCGATTCAGCGAATCGTGCGCGCGCGACGTTTTATCCTCACACGGAGCAACGCAGCTTAACGTCACCAGAGACCAGTAACCAGAGGTTGATCTGGTTTCTGGTTACCGGTTACTGGTGGCGTTGTTCTTGGATTGGGTTTGGAAAGAGTCAGGCGTTGTGGCGAGGATTTCGTTGAGGCTGGAAGGAAGCTCGACGA
>CAYJTP010000020.1:2527-23774 GCA_964373175.1 uncultured Planctomycetales bacterium | reverse complement strand
AAAGAGTCAGGCGTTGTGGCGAGGATTTCGTTGAGGCTGGAAGGAAGCTCGACGACACTCGCCCGCCCAGTCATCCGGCCATAGCGCCCGCCTGCCCCCTCATCCGAGGGGCGGGCAGGCGCAGCGCCTTGATTGATCGGGTCTCCGATCAGGAGTTGTTTTGATCCTTGCTGCGCTGCTTCCCACACTTCGATGATTCCCTTCGGCGGCGCAAGGCCATAGCGGGCCAGCTCACTCGGTTGATCCTCCACGAACCGCGTCAGCTTCACATCGCGCAGCTTTCCGAGAAAGTCCTCCACCTTTGACGTCTCAAGCGGGAGCCGGCCTTCTGTCAGCGTCCACTGCTCATTCGCCTTCTCAAGCGTCCAGGTCTGGCCTTGCCACGTCAGTTGCACCTTGGAGACCTGGCTGGCCACAACGTCCAGCACCATTTCTGAGCGGAGGCTCTGGGGGTCTTGGAGCAGCTCATCCACGCGGGACTTGGCCACCGCATACAGGGTCGGCTCATCCACGCGTTTGGCATAGAGCTGGTCAGCGTTGTCGGGCGTTGGCTTTCCGATGAAGAGCTCAAGCGGTTTCGAAGTATTCTCAAGCATGACGGTCACGTGCGCATACGGGGCGTCGAACCCCCAAGTGGCAAGCTGCTCGACCTGGGGTGAGTCTGTGAGGAACCGTTCGATGCGAAGGTTCCGCAGTGTGCTTAAGGTGGTGGGAGCCGCGCCGCTATCCGCGTCGTCCGTGAGGGGCCTGGTGAGCTGCCAGCGCTCACCGTGTTTGACCAGCGTATACGAGACCGTTTGAGTCGTGATGTCGAGCTGACGCGTCCTCCACGTGTCGAATGCCAGGAGGTCGTGAGATCGGTAGGCCTCCAGCGGCTGATTCACCGTATCGAAAAAGCCTCCCCTGATGATGGCTACCTTCGGGGACGTGACCACCTTGGCGTACCGGTTCTCCCCCACCGCCGTTTTCTCGCCAAAGAGCAGTTGTGTCGCTCGCGTGCCCGCGATGATCGTCAGCGCCCCCCGGGGAGGATCCAGGCCGTAGGTCGAAAGCGCCAGGGGTTTGTCTTTCGAGCTTTCGAGCATGCGTTCGGCGTCCAAGGGGTCGAGCTCATCGAGGACCCGCTGCACGAGCGAATCCTCGGCCCTGGCGCTCAAGGGGCTCACCAGGCGCCAGGCGCCCTGCTTGCGCTCCAGCGTGACGTTCAGCGACGGCAGCTCCACCAAAAGGCTGGTGACGTCATCAGGCGCAAAGCGCGCCACGCGCTTGGCCAGCTCCTGCCGCTCTTCAGGGGTGGGCTGCTTGATCTCATACAGCGCGACGTAACTCCCTGCGCCAATCGCGGTGAGGAGGAGCAAGAGCGTCGTCTTCCAATGAGTCATCAGAAAAGACGTAACCAGTAACCAGTAACCAGTACCCAGAAGAGGTGAGGCGGTAGGAACATCGCTTCCAAGTTACAACCCATCGATGAGAGCGCGGATCATGCTCGTCATCCGGCGTCCCTCTGACCGCAGTGTATTCCACGTGACATGATCGATCGGGTTGCGTTCGCGCAGGACATTACACATGGAGATGCATTCGCGCGTTGAATCAGAGGCCCGTGAGAAATACTGGGCTTTCTCTTTCTTCGACTTCTTATCGTTACCTTCTGCGATATTGTTTGAAATCGATAGCGACGCTCGACGCAGTTGGTCTCCTAAGGAACTTTGTAATCGAGCGGGTAAGTGATCAGCTAAGTCAAAGATCTTATGGAGGAATGCGAGGGCTCTGCGATAGATCTTAGAGTCCGTTTCAAAACGTTCGATGTCGCTGATGATCGCTGATATCCACGCTGATTCACGCAGATGGCTCGTCGGACATCTGCGGCGATCAGCGTTTCGATCAGCGGGGATCAGCGTCTCTCTAGGGTTTTGAAACGAGTTCTTAAGACGTTCAAAATCAAACTCATCCGCCTCCGCAGGAGACCCCGGCCTTGGCCGGGGAGGAATGCGGCACTCCTGCTTCGGCGAGATGTCGCCCCCTGGAGGGGAGGCGGATGCCTCGCCGAAGCTCGAAGAGCGAAGGCGGGCAAGAGGGTACCCCGGGCTTGCCAGGGGGGCTCCATATTTCCCTGATTGTTCCACAGGTTTTGGTCTGGTTGCTGGCAACTGGTTTCTGGTTTCCTCGTTATTTCCGTCTGATCCACCACATCCCAACGCCTGCCAGGGCACATAAGAAGGGCAGCAGCGCGAAGCTGGACCAAAAGATGCCACGCAGTTGTGCTGCCGTGAGGTTGAGTTTGATCGACTCCAGGGGCTTGGGGCCGATCCCAATGAGCTGTTCCTGGGCTGCGAGCCAATGGAGGGACCCTAAGATGAAGTCGCGATTTCCCACGTTGCCAAGCTGGGCGTTGGCGACAAAATCCGAGTCGCCGATCGCCACCACGCGCGGGGGGGTCGAAGCCGTTTTCTCAGACGCGGTCGCAATCGACACCGGCCCTTTGGTGTCTTGTCCCTCGTTGAACTCAAACGGTTTGGAGGTCACCTGGGTTTCCCCCCACCCCTCCGGGGAGGTCATCGCCAGGGCGGTCGCGGTCATCCCGCCCAGATCCTTGGCGGGGCGCACGGAGCGGGTCAATGGAAAGAGGGTCATGAGCGTTTGCATCTTCTCGACGATGGGATGCTGGCTGTAGGTGGTGACGAAGAGGTTTGCGGCCGAGACGAACGGCAGTTGGCGAGCCGGATCCACGACGATGTCATTCCCCACTTCGATGCCCCATTTCGCCAAGACCCAGTCCAGTCCCGTGTCCTGCATAGGATCGATGAGCGCCAGGAGTCGTCCGCCGCCTTCGAGATAGGTTTCCAGGAGAACCAGCTCTTGCTCGACAAACCGCCGGGTCGGTCCCGGGATCACCATCGCCCCCACGGTGTTGGGGATTTCTGCCTTCTCGAGTAACGTGACCGCTTCTACCCGCATGTTTTCCTGCTCGAGGGCTTTCTTCAGCTCCGAGAGTCCCATCGGGTCGACGTCATCAATCCGTTTTTCCCCATGGCCGCTCGTCATCCACACAAGCGGTTGAGTGGTCTGGGTGACGCTGACAATCGTCGAGGTAAATGCGTCCTCGCCTTTGAAGGATTTGACCGACGGCTGCCCGCCGAAGGCCATCGTGGAGTAGTCGTACTCCGCAAGGTCCGTATCCGAGAGGTACTTGTGCCGTGTTCCCGACTCAAAGATCACCAGGTTGAGCCGCTCGATCTCAAACTGCTTGGCGAGCTGCTGCGCCCGGGCGATGTCTTGCTCAGGATCCACGTATTCGATCGCAAGCTTTTGCGTGACGCGTTCGTACTCGGTGAGGAGATCCCTGACCAGCTCGTACAGACGGTGGTTCGGCTGATAGAACACGACGACATTGACCGGATCCTTGAGCTGTGTGAGCACCTGCACCGTTTTGCCGGAGAGTTGGGTGATTTTGTTCTTGGTGAGGTCGCTGCGGAGGTAACGACGGCTCGCCACGAAGTTGATCAAGATGAACAAGACCCCCAGCACGACCAGCGTCACGGCCAGATTTAACTGAGTCAGGAATCGACGCATTACGATCTCCACCGAGGGCTGGCAATCGCGCGGACGGTCAGAAACAACGCAATGGCTGTGATGCTCAGATAGAACACGATCGGTCGGCTATCGATAATCCCTTTGGAAAAATCCCTGAAATGGTTGAGCAGGGAAAGATAGGCAATGACCTTGCTCGATTCGGGATCTTTGATGAAGATGTCCAAAAAGCCGACGGAAAACAGCAGGAGCATGACGACAAACCCGATGACCGCGGCGATCACCTGGTTGCGCGTCACGCTGGAAGCCAACAGTCCCACGGCGATGAGGACGCCCCCCAACAGCCAGGTGCCAAGATAGCCGGTGATGATCGGTCCCCAATCCAGGGCCGTGTAGCGTCGGAGGATCAGAAAATAGATGACTGTGGCGGCCCACAAGGCGCAATAGGACAACAACGCCCCCAGGAATTTGGACAGCACCACCTGCCAGTCTGACACCGGGGCCGTCAGCAAGAGCTCCAGGGTTCCCGTGCGTTTCTCCTCGCTGAAGGTGCGCATTGTGAGCAGCGGGGCCATCATGAGGACCGAGAGCCAGTAAAAGAAGGTCCCGCCGAAGAAGAACTGGCTCATCTTCCACGACGGATCCACGCGAGGATCGTTGAGGATCGCGACGAGCAGCCAGAAGACCCAGCCCTGGAGGAGGAGGAAGAACGCCCCCACGACATAGGCGATGGGGGAGTACCAAAACGCCTTCCACTCTCGTGAGGTCAAGGCAATCACATTATGCATCGAATTTTGGATTTCGGATTTTAGATTTTGGATCAGCAGGCGGAATTCGCGATACTCAGTTCAATCCAAAATCCCTGCCTGCCGTGATGACCGAGGGGCAGGCAGGCGAAATCGAAAATCTAAAATCCCACAGGTTATTCCTCTTTGGTCGTCAGGTGGATAAAGACTTCTTCCAGCGGCACGCGGACGTCGGTTTGCAGTCCTTCGATGCGTTTAAGCTCCGCCAGCGCTCGATCGATGATTCCCTCAGGACCGCGCAGTTCAACCTGCACGACCTGCTGGCCTCCGGTGAGGCGCCGGCGCAGATTCTCCGGGGTATCGATCGCCACGATTTGACCTTTATTGATGATGGCGACCCGATGGCAGGTCATCTCGACCTCAGGCAGGATGTGCGTGGAGAGCAGGATGGTGGTGGACTGCCCAAGTGTCTGAATCAACTCACGCGTCTGTCGGATCTGGTGGGGATCGAGTCCGACGGTGGGCTCATCGAGGATGAGGATTGAAGGGTGAGCGATCAGGCAATCGGCCAGGGCCACGCGCTGGCGATATCCTTTGGAGAGCCGTCCGATCAGGTTCCGCCTGACGTCACCGACGGCGCAGCGCTGCACCACCTCATCAAGCCGGCTGCGTTGCTGGTTGCGTGGAACCCCCTTGATCTTCGCCCGGTAGGCGAGGTACTCCTGAACCCGCAGTTCCGGGTAGAGCGAGACGCTTTCTGGCAGATACCCGATTTGCCGGCGGACCTCTAACGACTTCGTCTCAACATCCAACCCGTTGATGCGCACCGAGCCGGAGGTCGGGACGAGGAGGCTGGTGAGGATGCGCAGGGTCGTTGTTTTCCCAGCCCCATTGGGTCCCAAAAAGCCCATGATCTCACCGGGCTTCACCTCAAAGGAAATCCCGTTGAGGGCCATGACCGTCTCATAGCGCTTCGTCAACTGTTGGACTTCAATGGCCAGCGGCATGGTGTTTTACTATTTCTATTCAGAATCGCCTCTCTTGTCAAGACCCTCGGTTTCGGGTAGCATACCAGCAGACGGATGCGAAGCCTAGCGATTTTTCTTCTCGTCGGTATGGCGCCGATGGTGGGATGCTCAGGGATGTCCCCCGCGCAGGTCGGACAAGCGACAGGCACCATCGCAGGGGCGGCCCTTGTGCCTGGGGTCGGCGCCCCGTTTGGGGCGCTTGTCGGGACGCTGGCTGGCTTGGTGGTTGAGCATGAACTGGACAAAGTGCGGGAACAGAAAGAACGCGTGGAGCTGTCCAGAGAGCTTCAGATGCCGACCCCGGCTCAATCGCTGGGGGAGCACGCGCCAGCCTCGGGACAACCAAGCCGGGTGTGGGTGGATGAATGGCTCAAAGACGGGCAGGTGATTCCGGGGCACTTCGAAGCGCGAAATATCTCATGAGCGAGATTCACCAAGCGGTCCAAGACGTGCTGGCGCAGCATCAGCGCCGCCTCATCGCCCGGGTCGGGATGTTCCTCGTGTTGGGCGTGGGCTGTCTGGCCGTTCTCCTGTGGCGACTGCACGCGCTTGGCGTTGGTATGCCGTGGCGCGTCCTCATGGGATCCGTGGGGAGCGCTGGCCTGTTCGTTTGGCAGTGGCAAGCGGTGAGACGAACCTGGCTGCATCACTCAGAGCAACTCGATCAGGCCTTGGGACTCCACGCGAGACTCCTGACGGCGACGGAGTTTGCGGTTGTTCCGAACCCACCGTTGCTCTATCCCCTCTTAGTCGAGGATACGGCCCACGCTCTTTCCACCACGTCGAAACGCCTTCCGCCCGTGGCCGATCGGTGGACGGTGGCGTGTGTCGTCCTGCTGTTGTTCCTCCTGCTGTGGCCATGGCCTCATGCCTCACGGCTCCAGCTTGCTGCCATGCGAATCCCTACCGGCATTCCCCCTCTGCAGTCTCCACTTAATCTGCCACCTCCGAAACAGGATGAGCAGAAGACGCCATCCCAACAACAAGGTTCGCAGCACCAGCAACACGCGTCCCAGGGTCAGCAAGCCGGTGGGTCGGGTGCTCAAGATCAACAACAGTCGAAAGAAGGTTCATCAGGTCAGGCGTCTCAAGGTCGCCCCGGCCAGTCCTCAGGGGCTCAGGGGTCTTCGTCGGCGTCATCTTCCGAGCCGCGTCAATCGCCACCTTCTCAAGACGCCCAAGCCGAGCACACAGGACGTCAAGCCCAGCAGACCCAAGCGCAGTCCGCCTCGCCGTCGCAGCCCAACCAACCAGCTTCCCAGGCGAGGCAATCCGACGGGACGCAACGCGAATCCCAGACCTCGCAGCAGCAGCCTGGTCAGGGAACCTCTGAACAAACCAGTGCTGGCTCGAAAGCGAACGCATCAGCCGCGCAACACCCCTCTCCTCAAGACCAGGGCAACGCACACATGACAAAGACAGGCAGTAATCAGCTTGGGGCCAGTCAGGCTCAGATGGGTCAAGGAACAGGAACAAGCCCAGGGTTGTCGGCTCAACAAGAGCTCTTAAAAGCGGATATCCAACAACTGCTCAAAGAGCTTTCGGGTGAGCTGAAACAACTCCAGGTTCAGTTGGAAGCGGAGCATCGGTCGAACCAACCACGCCCTGCCCCAGGGACGAGTACGGATCCGGACCTCTATGGAGGGACTACCTCGCTTGAGAACGCGACCGGCAGTCCGCTTCCGATCCAACTGGATGTCGATACCCAACCGACCTCGACCACACGACGGGGCGGCGGAGTCGGAGAGCCGTCCGGACAGATCGCCAATGCCACGCCGCAGCAGACGCCCGAAGATGCGACGCTGGCTGAGCACCCGACGGAGGAGGACGCAACCCATCGTCAGCCAATCCCGCCGGAGTACCGGCCGGTCTTTGAGCGGCTTTCTCACCGTCAAGACCGTTGATGAGAACATGTGTGCCATGGAAACCAGTAACCGGTAACCAGAAATTAGAGGAACCCCTGGTTACTGGTCTCTGGTTACTGATGACGTTTTTAACATGAGCTCTACGCTCCCCTTGCAGCCGGAAGAGTTCCGCAAGACCTTCGCATCGCTCCAGGCGGAGCTGGCTCAGGTCATCGTGGGGCAGCAGGACGTGGTCGAGCAGCTCCTGGTGGCCTTCTTTGCGGGGGGTCATGTGCTCCTCGAAGGGGTTCCTGGGCTTGGCAAGACCTTGCTGGCCAAGTCGTTTGCGAAGACGCTCGGGCTCACGTTCCGGCGGGTGCAGTGTACGCCGGACCTCATGCCCGCAGACATCATTGGGACTGAGCTGGTGGTCGACCGCGACGGCCGAAAGGTGTTTGAGTTTTCTCAGGGACCGGTGTTTACGCACATCCTCCTGGCCGATGAGATCAACCGGGCCACCCCCAAGACGCAATCCGCCTTGCTGGAGGCGATGGCGGAACAGCAGGTGACGGTGTCCGGCAAGACCTATCCACTGGAAGAGCCCTTCTTGGTCATTGCGACGCAGAACCCGATTGAGATGGAAGGCGTGTACAACCTCCCAGAGGCCCAGCTGGATCGATTTCTCTTTCGCATTTTCGTGACGTACCCTTCATCGGAGGAATTGACGCGCATCCTGCGTCAGACCACGGTGGCCACGCTGCCGGACGTGCGCCACGTCTTATCCAGCGAACACGCCAAGGTGTGGATTCTCAACGCCAGGCGGTTAGTCCGCGAGGTGTTGGTGGCTAAACCGATCGAGGACTATGTCGTCCAGCTGGTGAGCGCGACCCGTCCCGATGGCGCGGCGACCAACCAGGTTGCCAAGCGCTTCATCCGCTACGGGGCCAGTCCCCGAGGCGCGCAGGCGATCCTCATGGGCGCGAAAGTCTTAGCCCTCATCCGAGGCCGGGTGAATGTGAGCTTTGAGGATGTCGATCAGGTGGCGATTGCGGCCCTGAACCATCGCGTCGTCCTCTCCTTTGAGGCCGAAGCGGAACGGCGCACCGCGACGGATATCCTCCACGAACTCACCGAGCCAATTAGAAAAACAGTGATGAGCGATCAGTGATGAGTGATGGATGAAGACTATCCGAACGACGCCGATCGGCAACAGGTCACGCTTCGTTCTCTGCCATTGATCTTGCCCGTGTTCCTCACTTATCACTCATCACCCATCACTAATCACCTCAGTCATGCCAGCAGTCAGCCTCTTTGACTCCGCGTTCCTCTCCCGCCTGGAGGCTTTGCGGCTGTCCGTCCGCCGGGTCCGATGGGGAAGCCGGTTAGGCGGGCGCTTCCTGATCAATCGCAGGGGGTCCTCCATTGAGTTTGCCGATTACTCGGCGTACACCCCCGGTGATGACATCCGGTCGATTGATTGGAACCTCTATGCGCGGCTGGATCGGTTGTTTGTCAAAACCTACAAGGAGGAGATTGAGCTGGCTGTTGAGGTCATCATCGATGCGACCGCATCCATGGGGTTACCAACCATCCAGAAATTCGAGCGGGCTTGTCACCTCGGGCTGGCGCTTGCCTACATCGGCCTTGCCGCCCACCACCAAGTCCGCATGAGCTGGATCAAACCGGGGCGAGCCCTGGCGACGTCGTGGTGTGTGCACCGCCCCGAGCTGGCGACCCTCAGGCAGCAGTGCGAGCGTGTCACGCCAGAAGGCCAGGTGATGTTGAGCGACTGGGTGCATCAAGCCGTGACCACGTGGCGGATGCGTGGGGGACAGGCGCTCATTTTGTCCGATGGGATGCATCCGCCGGCAGACTGTTTTCGAGCGCTCCATCTGCTCATGCAGAAACACCTCGAAGTCAAAGTCATTCAGGTCCTCAGCGCCGAGGAGCTCGACCCAGCCCGGCTCTTCCGGGGCGGGGTCTTGGTCGACAGTGAAACCGGCTTGACGCATGAGCTGGCGTATCGTCCTGCAGAGCTTGCCCAGGCGGTTCTCGATCATAATGAATCCCTCTTGCGATTCTGTAAACGACACGGCATCCTCTTTGTGCAGTATCGGTTGAATGAGTCGCCTGAGGAGTTTGTGTTGAAGACGTTGCCTGCCCGCGGGTTCCTGGAGTGAATTCCGGTTGCAACGATGAATAACCAAGCACCAAATTCCAAGTTCCAAATAAGCTCCAATTACCAATAACCCAATAATCAAACTCGCAGGGTTCCAATTGTTGGTTTGGTGATGCGGTGATTGGTTATTGGTGCTTGTTTGGTCATTGGGATTTGGTGATTGGTGATTTTTTCAACCGACATGGCGTTCCTTTCTCCTCTCGGTTTAGTGTGGCTAGCGAGCATCCCCGTCTTGATCTGGCTGTGGCGGTTTGCGGCCTCGCGTCAGCGAACGATTATTCCCAGCCTCGTGCCGTTTGAGCACCTCCTTCGCCGCCCACCCACCCGTCGCAGCCGCTTGATTCTCAACTGGCTCTTTTGGCTGCAACTGGCCGCGTTATCGCTCATCAGCCTTGCGCTGGCCCAGCCGGTTCTCGTGGGTCCCAAGGCACGAACCATCCTGGTCCTCGTGGACACCTCTGCGAGTATGGCCGCCAGCACGAAGCACGGCTCTCCGCTTCATCAAGTGAAGCGGTCTGTGCTGGGCCGCCTCACCCACAAGGGTCTTCGGGATCAGTGGTTTGTGGTCAGGACCGCCCCGGTCAGCGCGCTTGCGGCTGAGCCGACGGGCGATGGGGTTCAGCTCAGCCAGATCATCCAGGGGCTTTCAACGGCAGATCTGGGAGGGAACCTTGCCCTCGCCAATCGGATTGGACGCGCCTTCTTGGGCAGACGTCCAGATGAGACGTGGGTGTTCACGGATGAGCCCCCTCCGACTGACCCGATTAATCAGACGACCCAGTTCCATTCCGTTGGGGAACCTCTCGCAAACGTGGCCATCGTGGGGCTTGATGCAAACGAACCACTCTGCGCGCCTGCAGAGGCTCAGCTCGTGGTGACCATCCAGAACTATGCTGACGTTGAACAAGAGGTCACCCTGTCAGTCTCCCAGGACCGTCATGCGATGACGCAGGTTGCCCGGCGGCTTGCTCCGCAGGGCCGTCTCTCCATTCCTCTGAGCATGCCCCCGGGCGCCGCAGGCGTGTTTGACGTGACGCTGTTGGCGCAACGCGACGCCCTGGCCGTCGATAACCACGTCTCCGTCACCCTGCGAGGAACCGAGACGATTCCTGTGGTGGTGGCCTCGGGTGATGCGCGGTTTGTGGCGACGGTTGGGGGTTGGCTTGATGCCTGCCCGCGGGTCGCCTGGCGTCAGGCACCGGCCACGCTCCAGGAAGCTTCCCCCTCTGACATCTTGATCACGGATCGGTTGGAGCTTGCCGCGCAATGGCCCAAGGCGTCGATCGGGTTTGTCCGAACGCGTGAAGGCTGGCACCTCGTCCCCACGCAGTGGATGGTCGAGTCGACCCATCCCATCGGCGAGTATCTGGAGCCACTTCAGAGCATGGCGGCTGCCGTCGCCCCATCGAGCGCTGACGGGCAGTGGGGCGACCCGATCATCTGGGGAGTGGTGGGGGGCCAGAAAGTGCCTCTGGTTCGGGCCTCGTCGTCTCAGGGACGACGCATGGTGAGCGTCTTTGTGGACCCCACCGCGAGTCCTTCTTCAACTTCCCTCGTGGTCGTCTTCCTGAATAGCCTGCGATGGGTGACGGGGTCGCAAGGATTGGTCATCACAGGGGACCGATTGACCGTTGGCCCGTTTGCCCAGGGCCTGGTGCGCATCCAGCGGCCTGACGGGTCGGTCATCCTCCAAGCCCATGATGGGGGGGTGCTGCACTATGATGCGACGACCTCCGCTGGGCGGTATCGATTTCTGCAAGGTCAGCAGGCGATTGAGCGCGTGGTGAACTTCTTGGATCCTATTGAGTCCAACACCATCCGGCGCGTGTCGACGTGGGGGACTGATGCCACGCCGCTCGCCCAAGCGCTTGTGACCGAACGACCCCGTCAGTCTCTGGTGAACTGGCTCCTGAGTGTCCTGGTCGTCGTGCTGCTGCTCGAGTGGATGCTCTACGCCTGGAAAGGCCACCGACAATTCGCCCGCCTGCCCCGTGTTTCACATGGCGGGCAGGGAGTTCGCCCGCCTGCCCCGCAATCTGCTGGGCGGGCAGGGAATTCGCCCGCCCCGGCGGAAGCGAAAGGCGGGCCGGGGGAATTCGGAATTCGACGATGAATACCGTCATTCTTCTGCTTGCTATCAGCATGGTGATTGGAGTTCTCCGCTTTGTTCCTCTTCAAGGCTTCCGGCGTCTTGGGGTCGTGGGTCTTCGGCTTGCTGGGCTTGTGGGTGTCCTCTTATCTTTGCAAGGCGTGTCGATGGTTCATCGACAGGCTCACCCGCGGCATGTGGTCTATCTCGTTGACCAGTCAGCGAGCATCGACGTGCACAAGACCGCCTGGATTGCCAGACGCCTTGCGTCACTTGAAGCCATCCGTCCACCCGCCGTCTCTCGCACGGTCATGGCGTTTGGCAAACAAGCACACCTGGTGTTCCCTGTAGCGCACACCGCCCTGACTGACCCGCACACGATTCAACAGGCCCTCACCGCCTTGTCCATGGAACGCGACGGAACCAATCTCGAAGCCGCGCTGCTGGCGTACCGGAACGTGATGCCCATTCACGAACCTGGTCGGGTGATTCTGCTGAGTGACGGGCGACAAACCATCGGCAGCGTGGCGCGCATCCTTCCGCATCTGCGTCGTTTTGGGCTTGAAGTGTATCCCGTGCCCGTGGCGCCGGCTGAGCCCACAGGGTTGGCCTGGGAACAGCTCGCGGTCCCTTCTGTCATCCAGCAGGGCGCCTCCATGCCAATCAAGCTCGTCTTCACGAATGGAACGACCCGCGCACAATCGGTTGACGTGACGGTGACCTTTAAGGGAGTACCGATCGCGCATCAACGTGCACGAGTGGCTCCCGGTTGGCGGGTAGTCACTGTTTCAGTGCCAGCGATTCAGGTCGGGACAATGCCCTTAGACGTCTCGGTGACGTTTCCTCAATCATCAACCCGTCAGCGGCGAACCGCCTACGTGGAAGTCGAAGGACCGCCCCAGCTCTTGATGGTCTTCGACCGCCCCACGGAGCTCCCGCTCCTTGCGACAGCCTTGAAGCGTCGCCAGATGGGCCTTGCGGTGGCCACCGCTCGGGATGTTCCGACGGACGTTGGGAAACTGCTCGAGTATGAGGCCGTCGTGTTATTCCACCTCCCCAAGTCCGCCCTCAGCGAGGCGCAGGTTGAAGCGCTGAGCCAGTATGTGGGGCGGTTTGGGGGCGGGGTCGTGATGGTGGGCTTAGGCGGGACGCTCAGCGAGGAACTCGCGCACGAAGCACCCCTTGATCGGCTCCTTCCGGTGCGCTTTGAGGCGAAGGGCGCGCAGGAAGCCAAGCGCCGCGTCTGCATCTTGATGTTGATCGACCGCTCGGCCTCGATGATGGGGCCCCGCATCGCTGCCACCAAGCGAGCCGCCGTGGAGTTGGTCAAACAGCTTGCCCCAGAAGATCTGGTGGGGGTGCTGGCGTTTGACACGGTGCCGTATGTGGTCGTGGAGGTGCAGCCAGCCCAACAGGTGACGAGTACCCTCATCGACAAGCTGGTTCGACTCAAATCGACAGGCGGGACGGATATCTTTCCCGCGCTCAAGGCCGCCCAACAGCGCCTGCTGGCCAGCGGGGCCACGGTGAAGCACATGATCCTTCTGTCTGACGGTAATACCCCAGTCAATACTGACGCCTATCAGCGTCTCCTGGCCGAGTTGCGTCAGCAGCAGATCACCTTGAGCACGGTGGGAATCGGCCAAGTTTTTGTCAATGCGACCTTGCTCGACTGGCTTGCGGCGAAGACCGGGGGCGCGTTTTATCAGATGAGGACGTTGGATGAGCTGCCTCAGCTCATTGCCCGTGATACGCAAAAGACCCTCGGGGAGCTTCCCTTTGCGGAAGGATATTTTCGCCCGATTCCCCATGAAACCTCGCAGTGGTTTCCGGGGATTCCAGAGTGGCCATCGCTCAAAGGGTATCTGACGGCAACGGCCAAGCCAGAAGCGACTGTCGAGTTAGTCGTTCATCAGGCCGACTCCACTGATCCGCTCTTGGCGCATTGGTCAGTGGGGGCAGGACAGGTGGCTGTCTTTACTTCGGACGCAGACACGCGTTGGTCGCCGGAGTGGATCCGCTGGCCTTCATTCGAGAGCGTCTGGGCCCAAGTCGTAGAGCACACGATGCGTCCGCGACCTACCGAGGAGTTGTTCGTCTGGACCGATGAACACGATGGCGTGCCGCATCTGGTGATCGAGGGCCAGCTGGATGATCCCACCGCGACGTTGATCTCACAGGACGAACGCACGACGACCCCGCTTGCCCTCGTGCAGCAGCGCCGCTTTCGCTGGGAGGCTCCGGTGGGCCACGTCGACAGTGGGTGGCATCGTGTGATCATCGAATCGCATCCTGCTGCGAAGCAAGCAGGCCAGGCCCCCTCCCCGGTCTTCGCAAGGCGCTGGATTCAAATCGGTCACGTTGAGAGCCAAGCTGAACAACCTGGCTTGCCACCCGATGAGGTGGTCCTCCGGCACATTGCCCAAGCGACTGACGGCGTCTTCGATATGCCGGATCGCGCGTTCCTTCCACCAACGGAGTGGGTCAACACACCCTGGCCGTTGCGGGGCATGATCCTTCCCCTCGTTCTCCTTGTCCTCCTTGTTGACGTGGCCCTTCGCGGCCGCACGATGCTATGAGAGGGGCGAGGGGCGAGGGGCGTGGGGCGAAGGTTCACAACGTTCCTCGGGAACGGCATCCAGATCTACTCACGCTTTTTACTTTGTCATGGCTTTTTTCCCTTGCCCCCTGTCTCGCGCCCCATGCCCCGGCTTTTGCGGCGCAGCTTCCCTCGCTCTTTCGAGGAGTCGTGGTGGCGGACAATCCCTTGGGCGTTCGGGTTGTCAGCGTCGAAGAATACTCGCAAGCCTATTTAGTTGACCTGCGTCCCGAGGACGTGATCGTGCAGATCAATGACGCGACGGTCCGTTCGATTGACGAGTTTGCCGTCATCTCCCAGGCCCTGAAAGGCCAGGCCACCAAAGCGACGATCCGCCTGCTCCGGGGTGGACAGCCGCTCGAACTCATCCTCCATCTGTACAGCATGCCGATCCTGCGCCAGTGGAACCTCGCCTTTGTCCCGGAGTATGAGTTTCGGTTTGCCGACCCGAAGGCGGGCCGCGAGTACTGGGTGAGGCTCGGACGGGGATTCGAGATGGTGGGGAATCTAGAGCTGGTGTTGAATGCCTACCTGAATGCGCTGCATAACGATCCCGCCCAGATAGACCTTGCGCTGAAGGCGGCTGGGCTCTTGTGGAAACTCGCTCAAGTGAGACTCAGCGCAGCACAACTTCCAGAAGCGCTTATGGCGCTTCAACAGGGGACGACATTGCTTGAACGGTTGTTTGATCAACCCTTGACGGCATCGCAGCTTGAGATGGTGAAAGCCCAGCTTGAGGAGACAGTGAAAACACTTCGCGCATGGAGTCAAAAAGAAAATTCATCGAGTCCTTGAAAAGGCAGAATTTTGTCTAGTATAATAGAACTGTCATCACTGACGAGATTCCCATGAGCCAATTCTTAACTGAACGCCAACAGCATGTCCTCCAGGCGATCCGCGATTGGATCAAGGAGCAGGGCTATCCTCCGACGATCCGAGAGCTCGGCAAGCACCTGGGGATTAAGAGCCTGCGAGGGGTCACGACGCATCTTGATGCCATCGCGAAAAAAGGGCACTTGCAGCGCAAACGAGGCGCTCGGGGGATTCGGCTTTTGGGCGAGTCCCCCTTCGATGTCATCGAACAGACGATTCGCGTGCCGATTGTGGGACGGATTGCGGCGGGAACACCAGTGCTCGCCGAGGAACAGATCGACGGACACCTGGTGCTGGATGCCTCGCTCCTGGGAAAGGCGGTGGAATACGAGACCAAACATTTTGCCTTGCGGGTGCGTGGGAGAAGCATGCAAGGTGCCGGGATCTTGAACGGAGACTACGTGGTGGTGCGCCAACAGCCGACCGTCGCGAATGGCGAGATTGCCGCCGTGCTCATTGAGAATGAAGCCACCATCAAACGCTTCTTCAAAGAGGAGAACCGCATCCGGCTGCAGCCAGACAATCAGGCGATGGAGCCGATCATCCTTGAGGACCCACAGGCCGTGACCGTCTTAGGGAAAGTCATTGCGGTGTTTCGTCAGCTCTCCCAATGACCAGACCGCGATCCGCCCGCGCACCAGTCCCGCCGTTTTCCGCCGAAGGCGCCCGCCTGCCCCGTGACACGAGGGGCGGGCTGGCGGAGACGGCACCGACACCGTGCCTGTCTCGAAGGCCCATTGACCCACGCGAAAAAGTTTTGTCCCGCCATTGACAACCTCTTCAATCATCAGGTAAGGTTTAAGTAAATATACGCGGTCCTTGACAAGCGCTTCGATCTGAGAAATCCCGCCTCTGGCGGGATCCGCCATCGTGGTATGGCGGAGGCACACCATTCGAAAGAGTGGGCCGCAAAGCTATCAGGGCCTACCGTCTAGCGGGGGGCTAGGCTAAGGCAGCCAGTTGCCGGATGTACCCCGACGTCAGTCGGGAGGGCAACCCTTGCGTTCTTTCGAATGCAAGGGTTTTTTGTTACGTGGGGCCCGTCAAGGCGTCTGCTTGTCGCTTTAGCATCCGCCCAGGAGCGAGATGGCGGATGAATTCGCGGCTGCACAAACGCCTTGCCACCCACTGAGGTCGTTTTTTGTTGCCTGTAACACACGGAGGTCACTTCGATGGACATGCGCAGCACGATGGGTGTTGTGGTCATGGGGTTCGTCACTTCTCTGCTTGTCATGCCTTCCGTCTGGGCTGCAGATGAGCAAGCCGTGGAAGCGGCACAAGTCTCAGACGCTACGTTAACCGAGATCCGTCAAGCCATTGCCGCCGAAACCGATCCTGTACTGAAAGCCGCTATGGAGGAACAGTTGCGGTTGTTGGAAACCGGTCAGCTTGACCTCACCACGCTTGGCCACGAGGAGAAAGACCTGGCGCTTGGCGCGCCTCAACTGACCGGCACCGTTCCAAGCGGCACCACCCCTCCCGAAGGGCTCCTGGGCCCGCCCCGTGATAAGCCATTACCCATGCCAGTTGTTGATATCGGTGGAGGCCCGCCCATCGGGGGCGGGGACTACTTACCCCCTGAAGCGAGGAAAGAGCTCGAGGAGCTCTTCAAGCAGGGCACGGGCGATCCCACCAGCGAGCAGGATCGGGAGCTTCGGGAGAAGGCCCATGAGATCTTGGAGAAGTATGGGATCGAGCCGCGTGAGATGGACCATGAGGGCGAGTGGAAAGAAGGGGAGTGGCAGGAGCGCGGAGAAGGGTTTGAGCGCGCGTACCTCGAGCACATGAGCCCTGAGGCCCGTGAGCAGATGGAACGGTTCTATGACCACGAGGTGTTCGAACATGAGTTTCTGGCGCCGGAATCGAGTGTTGAGCGCGAGATCGAGTTCGGGGCGCCAAGTCTAGAAGTTGAACGGGTCTTTGAGGCGCCTGTGTATGAACCGCAGGAGTCTCAGCAGTATCTGGAGTCTCCTCACTAAACATCGGAACGAACGATCGCAGCGCTTGCTGTGAAGGAAGGCTGCGGGTGACGAGGGTTTTGGGAAGAAGAGGAAGAACAGGAGGGAACGGAAATGGACAGTCGGATGAAGAGGTGGCAGATGTGTCGAGTGATGGGAACGGCCTTGGTCATTGCCGGGCTGGCGGTTCCGTCTCCGGTGGCCTGGGCGCAACTGCAGGAGGCTGATCCAGCCCTCCATGCTGCCGTGGAAGCGCTGATCGCCCATGATCCGGAGGTGGCTGGCGATCCAGAGCTCGCCGTGCTCTGTCGCCAAGTCGCTGAGGCGACCCTCGTCGATCCGCGGGAACGGGCCGCGGTGACTCGCGAAGTGGTCACCCTGCGTCAAGAAGGGGTGGACATCAACACGGTGATCCCGCAGGAGGTGCGGACCGCTGCGAGAGACCAGTGGGAGAAGGTCCAAGGCGAGATGAAGCAGCAGCTAGAGACCCTGCGCGCGACCGACCCGGAGGGGGCGAAGGAAATGGAACTCATGATGCGCGAGGGCGAGCGGCAGATGGAGGCCTTCTCGCGCGGGGAGCGCTACGTCCCCTCTCCGGAGATGGTGGAGCATGCGAAAGACATGTTTAGCGATTGGAAAGAGACCATGCTCGCCCAGGGTGCGTCTCCTGAGATGATGGCGCGAGCAGAAATGGAATTCACCCGGTGGTCAAGTGGAGACATGATGATGGGTGGACCGGGCCATGAGATGGGACCTGGCGGGCCTGGCCAGGAGGGCACCATGCCGAGCCTAGAGCAGATGCAAGCGATGGTGGACGCTGGCCAGATGACCCAAGAGCAGCTCCAAATGGCCAAAGAGTATCTGGCGTATGGAGGTCCTGAGCACTTTGGACCTGGGAGCTTCGAGGGTAGTTATATGCCGGAGGGCTGGGCTCGCGATCAGACCGGGGAGTTTCACTATGTGGCAATGGAAGGCATGACCCCTGAGCAGTATCGAGAGCAGTTTGAGGCGGCGTATCGACCGGAGAACGTCAACTACGACAATCTCCAGCAGCAACACTTCGATATCACTCAGCCCCCTCCGGCTGAATACAAGATCCGCGAGGATGCGCATGTCGCGGATCACAATGGCGACCTGATCCCCGAGACGCACATGCACGAGATCTTCCGGCATACGCAGGGCACAGGGGATCTGACCGATGACACCTGTCATGATCATGCGGCTGGGGGGACGGCAGGTTGCTAGAAGCGTTAGGCTCGTAGGGTGGGACACCCAAAAATCCCGGCGTCTTTTCTGAGACGTCGGGGTTTTTGTTTCTGAAGTCTGCCCTCCGAAGGGCTGAAGCCCTACGGGTGGGGCTAAAACCGAGCGGTCACTTTGAAGGCGTGCTTGGCGTTGTCGTATTCGCCGGTTGGCTCGTTGGAGCCGAGGTGATCAAACGAGAAATCGTAGCTGACTTTCCACGTCTCGTTCACGTCATAACTCACCCCGCTTGTGAGAGTGTACTTGTCGTCATAGCGGGCTTCGGCGTTGATCCCGGTGACTTTGCGCTCTCGATAGTTTTTGCGCTCAAAGGCGAAGGTGCTACTGAGATAGAGTTTTTTCGTCACGTTGCCGCTGGCCGATCCGGTGATCTTCCAGACATCGTAATCGTAGAAGTCGTTGCGGGCGTCATTCGAGTCGTTGAAGTAGATGTCGTTTTCGACGGACAGGAGCGTTTGCTTGACGGTCGTCCCGAATTTATACCGCAGACGATTGCGCATGTCGAGTCGAGGACTCAAGGTCTCCGCCCCATCCCCGGTTCTCGCCTTCTTGCGCGTGTAGTCTCGCACAAACCACTCATACTGGAGCTGGTGGTACCAGGATCCAAACAGGTTTTGCCGGACGCGTTCCACAAACTTCATATTGCGGTAGCTGGAGTCGGTCGCGGCGGGGTAGAAGTTGTATTCCAGGTCCATCCAGCTTTCGAGCCGCCACATGCGGCCCGGCTGCCAACGCAGTTTCGAGACGGTGATGGTGTGGTCGGTGTAATCGCCATCGCCGTAGTTTTCGTATTTGAGGTACGAGCCCGAATAGCTGCTTGACCAGTTCAGGGCTGGCGTCAACTTCTTCGAGAGGGTGAGATAGGTCGCGGTTTCTTCAGAGGTGTTGCCTTTGTGGGAGGAGGAGGTCGAGGGGTTGGTTTCGTAGGCGATGGCCTCCGAAATCTCACCGGAGAACTTCAGGCGCCTGGCCGCTCGGCGCGCCTCCAAAATCTTCATCGCCCGGCGCTTGATCGCGGCCAAGGCTTGTTCTGGGGAGATCTGTGCCGTGAGCGGGGGGAGTTCAGGTCGTTCGACGGCCTCTCGCTCTGGAGCCTCCTGGGCTTGAATCGGAAGGGGGCCACTCAGGATCAACCCGGAGACGATCCCAACAGCGGCAAGACGCGTGAGGTTACTCTTGGCGGTCACGGATCAGCTCCTCCTTTCGGTCCCAGTACTCTTGCTGGCGCTCTAACCATTGCGCATGGGCTAGGGCCTCGTCAATTGCGGTGCGTTCGCTCGCCTTGGCCTCTTCTACGAGATCGTGCAGAATCGCTTCCAGGCCTTGCCGTTCTTTGCGAAGGGCTTCCAGTTCTTCATAGAGCGTGGCTTTTGTGGCGGGGTCTTGGGTTTTCTTCAACACCTCTTTGCGTCGGACCGTCTGCTGGTGAATGGCGCTGAGGGCGTCCTGGACTTCCAGAATCTGCTGCTCCAGTTCTGGATCGGCTGGGACTGGCAGCGGCTTCACCCACCACGCGTCCGCTTCCTCTTGGGCTTGTTGAGGTGCTGGCTGTTGCGCTAGGAGGATCTCGCTTGTGGTGAGACTTGCTACCGCGATCACAAGTCCCATGACGCCGCCCTGCTGTTTCCCGAGTCGCATCCTCACTCCTTGTGCTAACCCATAGACTTACAAGCGCTTAATGGAATTCAACAAATATTGAAACTACCTTAATGAATCCGTTCTCCCTTGTCAATAGTTTTTATGATGTGTTCTCGTTAGTGGCGCTTGGGGGTTACCTTAACCACCGGCAGATCGTGGCCGACACCAGTCCAAGATACGTGCCGATGGCGTTGCCAGCAATTGCCAGCAGCAGTCCCACTGGAGCCAAGGCTCGGTGGTAGACGGCTCCAACCAGCGGCGCAGAGACCACGCCTCCAACGTTGGCTTGGCTTGCAGTAGCTAGGATACCAAGCGGAAGGTGCAACACGCGTCCTGCTGCAAGGAGCGCGAGGGCATGAACGGCCACACAGCCAAATCCGACAACGAGCCAGATCGGCGTCGCCGCAAGCGCCCTGACGCTTGCCTGAGCCCCCAGCGCGGCTAAGACGAGATAGAGACACGGGTAGCCAAGCGATGCGCCATGCTGCCCGAGGCGTCGCACCCATGGGACCATCGATGAACCTAACGCCACTGTTGTGACGAGCAGGACGGTCCAGCCGGTTGTGGAGGACACGATGCCTCCTACAGGAAGCGGGCGAGTGAGCCATCGGCATACCCAGACGAGTCCCACTGCGATCGCAAGGCAGATGAGCGGGTAATCCCAGCGTCTTGCTGGCGTGTGTGGAGTCGATGAGGCGGCATCGATCATCTGCGACGGTTCCGAAGCGCCCAGCCATCGATTGAGGATAGGAGTGAGACCTTTGCATGCCACGAGGCCTGCCATCCAGCTATAGGCGACGATGGCATCCACAGCGACGAGCGGCGCAAAGACCGCGTCAGGGACGCTGAGGATGGTGCGAAGCGCCAGCATATTGAGACTGCCTCCGGTCCACGTCGCTGCAAGCGTCCCAATCCCTTTCCACGCTTCAGCCGGTAGGTGTCCCTGGACGATCCAAAACATGAGTGGTCCACTCAGGACGATGCCGGTGGCCCCGATCGCCATCGCCGCAAGGGCCTGTGTGCCGACTTTGGCCATCGCAGGAAGATCAACCCCCAGCAGCAACAGCCCCAGCGCAACGGGAAAGAGCTGATTCGTGATCCATCCGTACGAGTCCGCCTGCGCGGGCAGCCATCCAATCGCATTCAGGATCATCGGCACGCCATAGCACCACAGCGGGATTGGCAACCAGCGGAACACGGCGTGCGCTTCAGGACGCGCGCTGACGATGAGCAGCATGCCCACGATGGCGAGAAGGACAAGCGCAGGCCACCACGATGTCATGTTAGCGCATTACAACCAATGTTGGATTTTAGATTTTGGATTTTCGATTTGACTTTTCGTCCTCCGTTGAAGTAATCCAAAATCCCTGCCCGCCCACGGAGCGCAAGGGGCAGGCGGGCAAAATCGGCAATCCAAAATATCTGGAGGATGATAATCGGTCAAGGGAGGTAGGCTCCGAAGTAGAGCGTTTGCTGATTGACGGAATCGCCTGGCTTCAATT
>CAYJTP010000020.1:0-2427 GCA_964373175.1 uncultured Planctomycetales bacterium | reverse complement strand
AGGTAGGCTCCGAAGTAGAGCGTTTGCTGATTGACGGAATCGCCTGGCTTCAATTCTTCGAGGGGGCGACCCAAGCGGTCGGTCGCGTTGATCCGCCGTATGGCCAGCCCGGTTCCAGGCCCTTCGATGAGCTGTCCGTTTCCAGCAAAGAGCATCACATGGACGATTTTCTCTGGGTGGTCCGCGTCTGACAAAAACACCAGATCCGCAGGTTGCGGCGTCGCGATCTTTCTCGCGCGAAGATACTGCTCGTGGGCATCTCGGGGGATCTCAATGCCCGCGGTTCGATACGCGAGGTTCACCAACCCCGAGCAATCCACCCCGGTGACAACCGCTGAGGGTGATTCGGCATAGGGCGAGCGGCCTCCCCAGAAATACGGGTCACCAAGGAATTGCGAAGCGGCCTGCACGATCATCTGGCGGCGCTCCGCACTCGAACGGCGGACCAGCGCTCGCATGAACTGCACGTGCTCTTTGGATATCCACCCGATCGCTCTGTTTGGCAGGGACACGCGCCAATGCTCACCGGGAGTTCTGTCGATGCAAAGTGTAGTCCCCATCGGCACGTGGAGGAGCGGCGTGACCCCTTGGTCGTCTTGCCAGATGGTAGCCCATTTTGCGGTGACGATGGCGGTTGGCCGGCTCGCGTCCTGAAGCTGCACGAGTTGGTCATTGCGGATCCACCCTGGATAGCCCTCCCATCGACGGTGATGCGTGTACTCCGGCTGCTCGATCACGTTTACGAGCGACCAGTCGTCCTGCGTCTTGATGAGCCTGACACGTTCCCCGTAGAGCACCTGGGTTTCTTGAGCCGGATCATGCGTGCCTGGCGTTGCTACCGAGTCAGGGTGAGCCCGCAGATCCGCAACTGGGACAGTCACGAGATACAGCGGCGACTGACGCGTGGACGCGCAACTGGTCAGGCTCCACACAAGCGTCAGGAGGAGGGGGAGACTACAGGCGCGTTTTTGCCGCCACAAAGGCATCCAACACGTCCGGCAGTCCGATCAGCGGGAGCGCAAGGAGGATGGCCTGCGTGATGTCCTTGGAACTGGCGCCAGCCGCCTTGGCCCGGTCGATATGGGCGATCAAGCCTCCATGGCGCTTGCGCGCGACATGGAGGCCGATTTTGATGAGCTCGCGGGTTTTTGCATCGAGCGGCCCGAATCGGTCGCAGGCATCCCGCAGCGTTTGGTAGCGCTTCCAGACTGTTGGAAATTTCGTGGCGAAATCCTGCAGCGTCTTAGGTCGCTTGCGGCTGGCTGGCATGTGACCTCCCGACTTTGACAAACAACTGTGCGACTTGCTCCGATGTCAAGAGGGACATCTGAGCGAGTTTCAAATTCTGTTCGACGTGCTGTTGTTGTTTCATCCCCACCAGCGCCGTCGTCACGCCGGGCGTTGAGCGGACAAACTGGATGGCCCGCTGGGCATCCGTCGCAAGACCTGGGATCAAACGGCCCATAGCACCAGGCAGGTGGGTCAGTTGGCTTTGCAAGAGACTGGCGCTGATGACGACGGACAGCCCGTGATGCGCCGCGGCTTCAAGAAGGCTGGCAGGGGTTCCCTCGATCGTTTGGTTTTTAAAGGTGTGCGCCTCAGGCAGGGAGAGGTTGTACGGCAGTTGCACCACTCGGAAATGGTGGTGGTCGCCTCCCACGCGGCGGGCCAGCTCGATGAGTTCGTGGAGTGAGAGGTAGCCTTGCGTGTTCGGATTGGCGCGCAATCCACCCCAGGTGGCGGTGCCATAGAAGCGGATGGTTCCCTCAGTGACTTTTCGCTCAAGGAAGCGGAAGGCGTCTTCCAGGCGTGCGAAGAACGCCTGCCGAGGGATCTCCTCCAATTGCTGCTCGGGGTTGTGGACGTAGTACACGTCAAGCGTGGACACGCCAAGATTTTGTAGGCTCGTGGTGAGCTGGTGTTCCAGGTAGCGGGGGCTCAAGACATGGCATCCTGCGACGAGATCATCGTACTGAATAATCCCGGGACGGAGAAAGGTGTCAATGAGGTAGCGACCGGGGTCGGCTGGCACCTCACCCTCAAAAGGGATATAGCCGCCCTTCGTGCAGAGGATGATTTCATCTCGGGCGATCGTGCCCTGTTGAATCAACCGGACGAGGGTGTGGCCAATCACCCGTTCGCTGCGCTGGCAGCGGTAGTTGATCGCCGTATCAATCAGGTTGCAGCCGAGGGTGAGCGCGGTCTCGATGGCCTCAGCATACAACTGATCTGTCTGCTCATCCGGGTCACCCAGGTAGGTCCCCAGCCCAATCGACGATGCCCACACCCCCTGGAACTGGCGAAAATGATCGGGGTGCAGGGCGCGGTGTCGCTGGCGATACCGCTCGGTGCCGGCTTCAGTTGCCCATCCAGCAAGCGTCATGGTATAAGTAGCATACGCCAATCGCTAATCCAGAAGCAAGCCCT
>CAYJTP010000019.1:0-28557 GCA_964373175.1 uncultured Planctomycetales bacterium | reverse complement strand
TCGTCGGTCGTCGCCCCGGCATGGCCCGTAGCCGCTGGTTTGCGGCGCGGGTTCCTTCCAGTTTCTCGCTACGCCAGCAGCCGGTCCAGGAAAGTCCCGCGTCAGCGGGAGCGTCGGTCCTTCCCGCCCAGGAAGAGGTGTCGGCATGAATCCTTTCTGGGTTGTCCAGCGCTACACCCCCCGCGCTCAGGTTCTCGCGTTGCTCTGCGCCCGGCAGTTGGAGCGCCGGGGCTATCTCGTCCGGATCGCCGAGGAAACCGAGGGCTCCTGGGAGGTTCTCCGGGCCTTCGTGGTCCTGGCGGTTCGGCCCCGCTGGCTTTGGCTGTTCAAGCTTGTCCGGGGGGGAAGCTTCCGTTTCAGCCCGGAGCGCGGCGCACGTGCGTTGCAAGTTCGGTCTTCGGCCCGCGGCCATGGTGGCCCGGGCCTCTACGAGGAGGGAAAGAGGATGAGGATACTGGCGAATTACGGCTGCAAGGCCAACGGTGACAGCTACTCCGTCACCTTCGAGACGATGGGGGATGTTCCATCGGAGAAGGCCCCCGCCACGGTGGACGAGCTGTTCCGCTTGGCGAGGGAGGCGGTCCAGCGGCAGGTCAGCCCGCCTGCCGGGGAGCCGTGGGAGCCCGAGCCGGTGACGGTCCCCAGGCCGGTGCAGGGCAGGGTTGCGGCGCCGGCAGCTCCCGGCAACGGCGGCGGGAACGGGCGCAGGCCATCGCCGAAGGACCCCACGCTCCCGGCCACGGACAAGCAGCTCCGGCTCATCCGGCAGCTGGCCCGCCAGGCCGGCGCGCCGCTGGAGGGTCTGGAGGACCTCACCATGGGCGAGGCCAGCTCGAAGATCGACGAGCTGCTGGCGGGCCGGGGTTGAGGGTGGTTTTCAGCGGGCAGGTTCCGGCTTGCAGCGCCGGGGCCTGCCCGCGTTTTTTAACCAAAGGAGGTGATTCCGATGCAGCGTGAGCATCTGTCGGTCAGCCAGGTCAAGACCTACCTGCTCTGTCCGCTCAAGTATTTTTACCGGTATGTCCAGCGCCTGCCGACCCCCAAGAGCAGCGAGCTCGCGTTGGGCTCGGCGGTCCATTCGGCGCTGGAGGTGAACTTCACGCAGAAGGTGCAGAGCAGGGAAGACCTGCCGCTCGCCCAGGTCACCGATGCTTTCAGCGATGCCTGGAAGATGCAGGTGCCGGAGACGGCCTTCGACCAGGAGGAGAAGCCGGGCCAGATCAAGGACGAGGGGGTTCGGATCGTCGGCCATTACCACTCTACCGTCTCTCCCGACATCCAGCCGCAGAGGGTGGAGGAAAAGTTCGAGTTGGCCTTCGAGAACGCCCCTTACACCTTTGTCGGCCGGGTGGACCTGGTGGACTCCCGCGGCCTCATCATTGACCACAAGACCACCAAGCGGGCCCCGACGCCGGAGCAGGTGAGGCAGGATTTCCAGTTGACGGCCTACTCCCTCGCGCACCGGCTTACCCAGGGCCGGCCGGAAGCCGGCCTCCGGCTCGACGTGATGGTTCGCACCAAAACGCCCAAGGTGCTTCACCTTCCGGCCGTCCGCGCCCCGCGCGACCACGCCCGCTTCCTCAAGCTCCTGGGCCACGTCGCCAAGGGGATCCAGTCCGACCTGTTCTATCCCAACCCGAATTTCACCTGCCCGAGTTGTCCCTACCGCCAACAATGCGACGCCTGGCAGGACGCGTGAGGCGCGATTGCGACTTTACCGCTCGCTTTAAATACTTTTGGAATCATGATCAAGAACAAGCCTGTCCAGAAATTCCATTAAGGCACTGTCGTTTTTCGATTCATTGACCGACAGCAAATTCCGGGTTGCTTCGTGAAGGAGCACCTTCTGAAACATCCGACGGATGGCATTTTCGATTTGGTCTATCAATTCCAGTCTTGCATTTCCCGTTTCCTTAGTTAAAGGCAGGCTGTCTAATCGGCCATGCACTAAACGGGAGCGAAATCGATAGAGCTTCCCGATTAGATTAAAGATCTCCTTCCGCATTAGAGAATCTTTCGGCTCAAGGAACCAGGCCAGTCTTGTTTTCAATCGAAAGGTAATCTCATCTGTTTCTCTTCCGAACAGACTCTCCATGCAAACTGCGTAGGGGGTTATCTTGTCAATATCGAAGTAAGCCGTCTGAGCTTGGTTGAATGCCCGTAATGCTGTGGTGATCCTATTAGGGCGTGTCTTAAAGGCTTGAGACATTGGAACTAAAATTTCCGAAACTCTCGGTAATAGATCCTCGTCGAAAGTTGCCTTCTCGTATTTCGGGAGAACAAAAGCTTCTTCTGGGGTAGAAGTTGGCCAGACGCGATTTTCTCCCTCCTTGAAATGAAAAACGACTCTGCCATAGCAATCAGTGGGTACAAGCAAGCGGACTGCTGCTAGACAGAACCTAACTCGTTTTGCCACCTGCTCCTCGTCACTTTCGTCTTCCCCTCGATAAAGCAGGACGTAATTTGCATGGCGGACGAGCGCATTCATCTCTAGATCACCGATTACGGTTTGTTTTCCGGCTCGCCATTCTTCATGTGTAGTGGCAACCATCTCGCGAAGGCTGGATCCGGAGAATGGGCTATCGTAAGAGACGAAGCAGAATTCCGGGGTTATCTCGAAGGTTGCTTTAGATTGCCGTGGAACAAATTGCCTTACAGGCGTGAATGCGTATCGCACCGTCTTCTCCAGAAAGAATGAATGCAGCAGCCATGTAAGCTCCAACCTCCGACCCGTCCCTTACGAAACAGCCAGCACCTCCGGCTGGCAAACCCGCTTGAAGTTGCACCATGAGCAGCTCCGGTATTGGTTCACTTTCGGGAAATCCTCCTCGACGGCTAGGTTCTTCTCAGGATCCCGCAAGTTGGCCTTCATTGCGGTGACGCTGTTCCGGATGTAGTGCTGCACCCACTCCACCTTGGCCGCCTGCCCACGGTGCAGAATTTCCTTGGGCAACGCCAGCTCCACCTGAAGCGCTTCAATTCTCTCTGGTGGACATCGCCACTTTGTGACGGCGAAGAGGAAATAGATTCCAAGCTGCACGTCAAAGTCCACATCTTCTTCCTGGCCGGTTTTCCAATCCGCAATGAGCAACCCATCTCCTGTTGCCACCGCAAGGTCCAGTTTCACAAAGAGTTTGGTCCCCTCGAAGATGAATTCCTCCAGCTCTTCGATGGCACGCCACTGATCCCGCCGGAGCGGCCGGAGCTGCTGGTAGATCTTCGTCTGGAAGAAATTCCTCAAGCACCTTTGGGCCGTTTCGTGGAGTTGGACCCACTTCTCATCCCGGATGTTCATCTGGTACTCATGCTCAAAGAGCCTACAGATCCGCTTGGGATCCTGGCGGTAGCGTCCGTCTTTGGAATCTTGGAAATCCTGTCGCATCCGGGCCGTGAGTTTCTCCATGGCCTCCGCCTCCGTCGGAGGGTGTCCAAACCGCATTCCTTTCAAGACCTGCTCGATCGTCCAGTGGACGACCTCACCAAGCCACATCCGCCCGGTCTTCAGTTGCTTAAGCTGGTACAGCTCCTTTGCCCGGGCATCCCCGTCACCGCTTGGCCAGCCCTCCCAAGATCCGTAGCGGGAGTAGTGGTACCGCCTCCGGCACTCCCTAAACTGCTCGTCCTGCGATTTTGACCATGAGAACTCGTTGACCAGTTTCCCCACTTCGGCTCACCTCTCCCCAATACCCATGTCCTCATTCTACCCCATTCTTACTTGTCCCACCTGCCCATACCTGGACAGTATGACGCCTGGCAGGAGGCGTACACCGGTTTTTGCGCTGTCAACCTCCCGTCGGCTTTGTTACAATCTATGCAACCCCCGATGAAGACAAACATGGAATTCCTTACGCCAAACGAGCTTTCTCGTGTTCTTAAGCTCCACCCTTTCACCGTTACCCGCCTGGCCCGCGAGAAGAAACTCCCCGGCTTCAAGGTGGGTGGGGTCTGGCGGTTCCCTAAAGAGGAATTTGCCGCTTGGATTGCATCGAGAATTGAAACTACCCCGTCCTTACAGGCAGTAACCAGCCAGTTCTCTAAAAAACCTTTGAAACGAGTCCGCGTGGGGATGAATACATGAACGTCTTTGATCTGCGGAATAGGCTGATCACGTATTACGGCGATTACATCCAGAGTTTCATCCACATCCAGGATCCCCGCATTGAAGAAACAGTCGGGCAAGCCTTAAAGGGCGGACTCCTTTGGCCTGATCCCATGATTCAGATTAATCCGGCGTTTGAGATGGGGGAATCGGTGGAAGAGCTTGTTGAAGGTGGAATCTTGCATCCAGCCTGCCGCCAAATATTTCTCTTGATCGGGTCGGATGGATCAAAAAAGCCTTTACGCCTGTATAAACATCAAGCAGAAGCTATTAAGTCCGCTCATGCAGGAACCAACTATGTGTTGACGACGGGGACCGGTTCCGGGAAAAGCCTTTCTTACATCATCCCGATTGTAGACCACATCTTGCGCGAGGGTTCGGGGAAGGGTATCCGAGGGCTTATTGTGTATCCCATGAATGCCTTGGCCAACAGTCAGCTTCACGAGCTGGAACGCTTCCTCAGTTCTTCTCCGGGAGGAAAGGCGCAGGTGACGTTTGCTCGTTACACGGGGCAGGAACAGGATGAAGAGAGGCAGCGTCTCATCGCGAATCCACCGGATATCTTGCTTACCAACTACGTCATGCTCGAGTTGCTTTTAACCCGCCCTTATGAACGCGCCCTTATCGCGGCCGCCAAGGGGCTTCGTTTCTTTGTACTGGATGAGCTCCATACTTATCGCGGCCGTCAGGGGGCTGATGTGGCCATGCTGGTTCGCCGTGCGAAGGACGCCTTTGGTGCAGAGAAAATTCAGTACGTTGGCACTTCAGCGACGATCGCTGGTTCCGGAACCCTTTTCGAGCAGCAAGCAGAGGTAGCGGCTGTTGCTACGCGACTGTTTGGCTCGCTTGTTCAGCCGGAACACATCATCGGAGAAAGTGTGCGCCGCGCAACACCGTCCGAGGGCCTCCGACACCCCGGATTTTCCGCCCAGCTTCGTCAGAGAATAGAAGCAGGACCAGCCGGAGAGACGTTAGATTACCGCTCGTTTTTGAACGACCCCCTCTCCGTCTGGATTGAATCTGTGTTCGGGCTTGCCTCGGAGCCGGGCACGGGGCGGCCCGTTCGTGCGAAACCCCGTTCAATCGGTGGAGAACAGGGTGCCGCCAAGGAATTGAGCGAACTTACAGGGTTAACGGAGAAGCAATGTGTTCTTGCGATGGAGAGCCATCTCCTCTCAAGCTACCGCAAGCTCAACCCCGAAACCGGATTCCCGGTCTTTGCTTTCCGCCTCCATCAGTTTATCAGCCGGGGGGACACGATTTACGCCTCAATTGAACCAGAGAATCAACGCTACCTCGCCGTTCAAGGGCAACGCTACGTCCCAGGAGATCGGAAACGCGTCCTCCTGCCGCTTGTTTTCTGTAGAGAATGTGGACAGGAATACTATTGTGTGCGCGTCCAAAAGGATGAGACGAACGGGTTACGAGCATTTTCCCCGCGTGCCCTCTCTGACCGGTTTAACGATGAGGAGGGGGAGCCTGGCTTCCTCTACTTGAGCTCCAGTCACCCCTGGCCAACAGATCCAGGGAAGGTTCTGGAATCTCTTCCGGAAGACTGTCTTGAGGAATTCCGGGGTTCTCTTCGTGTTCGGAAAGATCGCCAGGAGTGGATCCCCAAACCCGTGCGAGTCTCTACGGAGGCGGTTGAAGGAGAAGGCGGCACCGACCTCCATTATGTCCCTGCCCCCTTCCACTTCTGCCTTGCCTGCGGTGTTGCCTACGGAGCCCGCCAGCGTTCTGACTTCGCGAAATTGACCTCTCTTGCGACAGAAGGGCGAAGCACGGCCACTACGATCCTCAGCCTTGCCGCGATTCGTTACCTCAAAAAGGCGGAGGATCTCCCTGGGCATGCGCGCAAGCTTCTCAGCTTCACGGACAACAGGCAGGATGCCTCTTTGCAAGCCGGTCATTTCAACGACTTCCTCCAGATTGGAGTCCTCCGTTCGGCCCTGTACAAGGCTGTAAAGGCAGTCGGGCAGGAGGGGCTTTCCCACGAGTTTCTAGTCGAGCGTGTTTTCGAAGCCTTGAATCTGCCATTGGAGTTCTATGCCAGCAATTCGGAAGCTCGTTTCCAAGCCCTTGAGGAGACTAAACGCGCCCTACGGTGGGTCCTGGGCTACCGTCTCTACCGCGATCTTGAACGGGGTTGGCGTGTTACCTTGCCGAACCTTGAGCAGTGCGGCCTGCTTGAAATCCGTTACCGTTCCTTGGATGAGCTTTGCCAGGCAGAGGATGTATGGAAAGACCTGCATCCAGCTTTGGCCTCTGCGAAGCCGGAGACAAGGATGGCGGTAGCGAAGACCCTCCTCGACTATATGCGACGCGAGATGGCCATCAAGGTGGACTATCTGGATCCCGCCGTCCAAGAACGGATCCAGCAGATGAGCTCGCAGCATCTGATCTCGCCTTGGGCGATTGATGAAAACGAAACGATGGAGCCCTCAACCTTTCTTTACCCCAGACCGTCCCGGCCGCAGGAATATAAGAGGAACCTCTGCTTATCGCCCAGAGGCGGATTCGGTCAGTACCTTCGACGGGGCTCTACATTTACAGGCGCAGGCCGGAGATTGAATGTTCAGGATTCCCTGCATATTACCCGAGACCTCCTAAAGGCGCTCCAGGTTGCCGGTCTAGTTGAAGCGGCCGCTGCCCCGAAAAAGGGTGACGATGTCCCGGGGTATCAACTGTTGGCCAGCGCGCTTGTCTGGACGGAAGGGGATGGTCAGCAGCCGTTTTACGACCCGATTCGAGTGCCGAGGCCGCCTGCGGACGGTGGCCGGACAAATCCGTTTTTCGTTGACTTCTATCGCAACGTCGCTGCCGATGGAATCGGTCTGGAGGCACGGGAACACACCGCCCAGGTAAGATACGAAGTCCGGCAGGATCGGGAGGAGAGATTTCGCGAGGGCCGGTTGCCCATTCTCTTCTGCTCTCCTACCATGGAGCTGGGTGTGGATATTGCGGAGCTCAACGTGGTGAACCTCAGGAACGTCCCGCCCACCCCGGCCAACTACGCACAGCGCAGCGGACGCGCAGGCCGCAGCGGTCGCCCTGCACTGGTATTTTCTTATTGCTCCACATTTAGTTCCCATGACCAGTATTTCTTCCGCAGGCCCGACCGGATGGTGACCGGCCAGGTGATGCCGCCGCAGCTTGATCTCACCAATGAAGACCTCATACGGGCGCATGTTCATGCGATCTGGCTTGCCGAAACGGGCATCGGGCTCGGCACTTCGCTGAAAGACGTTCTCGATCTTTCGGGGGAGGAACCCAGCTTCGCATTTCAGTCCCACATTCGAGATGCGATCAACGATCCCCATATTCGCGAGAGAGCCCTTGTCCGCGCCCGCCGTGTTCTGGATAGCATTCTCCCGGAGCTAGCGACAGCCGATTGGTACAGTGAGGGATGGCTTGGCGAGGTGCTCGCACAGGCCGTTCGGCATTTCGACGTTGCTTGTGAACGGTGGCGAACGTTGTACCGAGCAGCCTCTCGTCAGCGCGACCTTCAGCACAGGATCATCTCGGACGCCACGAGGAGCCAAGACGACAAAAACCGGGCCAAGCGGCTTCGCGCTGAAGCGGAAGCGCAACTGGATCTCTTGAGGGAGGCACAGAATGCCATCGAGGCGGATTTTTACAGCTACCGCTATTTCGCGAGCGAAGGGTTCCTCCCGGGATACAGCTTTCCGAGACTGCCCCTGTCGGCTTATATCCCAGGCCGCCGGCAGATGCGGGGTACCAACGAATTCCTGTCCCGGCCGCGGTTTTTGGCAATCTCTGAATTTGGCCCACAGTCGATCATCTACCATGAGGGTTCTCGCTACAAAATCGACAGAGTGATCCTTCCTGTGCGGGATGACAGCAATGATCTGGTGACTACCTCCGCAAAGCAGTGTGATCACTGCGGGTATCTGCACCCCATATCTGGCGGAGGCGGTCCAGACCTTTGCGACCGATGTGGTGGGAAATTGCCGGCGCCGCTTGCGTCGCTTTTCCGTCTTCAAAATGTCAGTACCCGGCGTAAGAACCAGATCAACTCCGATGAGGAAGAGCGAGTTCGACAGGGCTTCGAGCTGCAGACCGGTGTCCGGTTCGCTGAGCATGGTCAGCGTTCCTCTTGTCTTGCGGGGCAGGTGGTCTTGAACGGAGACGTCTTGGCCGATCTGACTTACGGGCATACCGCCACTCTTTGGAGGATTAATCTGGGGTGGCGGCGGCGTGCGGAGCAAGAGCGGTATGGGTTTGTCTTGGACGTCGAGCGCGGCTTCTGGGCGAAGAACGAGCAAGATGTAGAGGACGATGACCAGGACGTTACTTTACAGCAGACCCGTCGGGTGATCCCCTATGTGGAAGACAGGAGAAATTGTCTCCTCTTCCAGTTGTCCGCGGAAGCGGAACCCAACGTGTTGGCTTCGCTCCAGGCCGCGTTGAAAAACGCCATCCAGGTGGAATACCAGCTTGAGGAATCGGAATTAGCTGCTGAGGCCCTGCCTTCATGGAAAGAGCGGCGGTTGATCCTGTTCTATGAAGCGGCGGAGGGTGGAGCGGGAGTCCTTCGCCGGCTCTTGGAACCCGGTGCGATGGCTCGTTTAGCCAGGCGAGCGCTGGAGCTTTGCCACTACGACCCGGATACAGGTGAAGACAAGCGCCGCGTCGAGAGGGCGCAGACGGACTGCGAGGCGGCCTGCTATGACTGTCTGATGAGTTACACCAATCAGATGGATCACCGCCTGCTGGACCGCCAGAGCATTCGGGAGCTTCTCCTCCAGCTGTCACGGGCTACCGGAATCTCTTCCTCCGGTCCGACCTCCCGGTCGGAGCATCTTGCTGTCTTAATAAAGCAATGCGGTTCCGACCTGGAACGGGAATGGTTGAGGTATCTCGATGCCAGGGATCTTCGTTTGCCCTCTCGTGCCCAGTGCTTGGTTGAGACTTGCCGTACTCGGCCCGATTTCCTCTACGAAGAATCTCAGGCTGCCATTTACATTGACGGCCCTCCACACACCTACCCGGAGCGCCAGCAGAGGGATCATGCGCAGACGGCGTGCATGGAAGATGCGGGTTACACCGTGATTCGCTTCAATGGAGGGGAAGATTGGGACAGCGTGATTTCAAAATACCCACACATCTTCGGGAGGCAGCGTGAGTTTTCGAGTAGGATCCCTGGTTAAAGCGAGGGGCCGGGAGTGGGTGGTTCTGCCTGGTTCGGAACAGGATATGCTCGTCCTGCGGCCGCTGGGTGGGACTGCTGCGGAAGAAACCGGAATTTACCTGCCGCTCGAACCTGTCTCATCTGCCCAGTTCGAGATGCCGGACCCCTCCGCATTGGGCGACTATCGTTCCTGTCGGTTGTTGAGGGATGCGGTCCGCCTGTCATCCCGCTCTGGAGCCGGCCCCTTCCGTTCTTTTGCCCGCATCGCGGTAGAGCCGCGCTCCTATCAGTTGGTTCCCCTGCTGATGGCGCTCAAGCTTAATCCAGTCCGGCTGCTGATTGCTGACGACGTTGGTATTGGCAAGACGGTAGAGGCCTGTTTGATTGCGCGAGAGCTGCTCGACCGCGGAGAGATCAGCCGAATGGCGGTTCTTTGCCCTCCGCATCTTGCGGAGCAGTGGCAGGCGGAATTGAGCGCCAAATTCCACATCGAGGCGGAGCTTGTTCTCCCCAGCACGGCAGGTCGCTTGGAACGGAATTGTCGGCCCGGTCAGTCTCTTCTGGAGGTCTATCCGCACGTGGTCATCTCGATGGACTTCATTAAGATGGAGCGGCGCCGGGGCGAGTTCATTCGGAACGCACCGGAATTGCTCATTGTGGATGAGGCGCACACCTGCGCGTTCGGCTACGAGGGGCGGGGCGGCCGGCACCAGCGGCATCAGCTCCTGAAAGAACTCGCCTCTGATGAGAGCCGGCATTTGATCCTTGTCACCGCCACACCCCACAGCGGCAAGGAAGCCGCCTTCCGATCTCTTCTCTCACTCCTTCGGCCTGAATTTTCAGAGCTTCCGGAAAACCTTGCTGGTTCGGAACATCAGGCCGACCGGAAACGCTTGGCTGCTCATTTGGTTCAACGTCGTCGTGCTGACATCCGCCATTTTCTGAAGGAAGAAACACCATTCCCTGACCGCGAGGAGAAAGAGGAGACCTACCGGCTCTCAGATGAGTATCGCCGTGTCTTCGATCGTGTGCTTCGCTACGCTCGCGAGACGGTAGCCGATTCGACCGGCGGGCACCAGCGTCAGCGCGTCCGCTGGTGGGCAGCCCTGGCGCTTCTTCGGTCGCTTGCCTCCAGCCCGGCAGCGGCGGCCGCCACGCTGCGGGTGCGAGCCGACCTGTCGGGGGCCGAGACAGAGGAGGAGATTGACGACCGGGGACGCCGTACCGTCTTGGACGCAGACACCGATGATCTCACGGAAGGGGTGGACGTTTCTCCGAGCAGCGACCCGGGAGGAGAGGATGAGCCCGATCAATCCAGGCGTCGTCTCCTGCTTGAGATGGCCCGCCAAGCAGAAGATCTGGAGGGAGAAAAGGATATCAAGTTGCTCTCGGCTGTGGAGCACCTTAAGGGTTTCCTCCGGGACGGCTACCGTCCAATCGTCTTCTGTCGTTTCATCCCAACGGCTGGCTACCTTGCCCGGGAGCTGCGGAAGCGCCTGCCAGCCGGCGTGGAGGTCGAGGACGTTACAGGTTTGTTACCCCCTGCTGATCGCGAGGCCAAGGTGCTCAAGCTGTCAAAAGCCCCCCATCGCGTCTTGGTTTGCACCGACTGCTTGAGCGAGGGGATCAACCTTCAGGAGCATTTCGATGCGGTCATTCATTACGATCTCTCCTGGAGTCCCACGCGGCACGAACAGCGTGCCGGAAGAGTGGACCGCTATGGTCAAAGTCGGTCTACGGTTCGTGTCCTTACCTATTATGGGATTGACAACCAGATTGATGGCATTGTGCTGGATGTTCTCATTCGAAAACATCGGTCGATCCGGAACTCCACCGGGGTCGCCATCCCTATCCCGGGGGATACCAATGCGGTGGTGGAGGCAATTCTTGAAGGCCTTCTCCTGCGCCAGCGGCGAGGAGAGGAGCAGCAGTTGCTTTTGTCGGGTTTTGAGGAGTTTTTCAGACCCAGAAAAGAACAGCTCTATTCCCAATGGGAAAGTGCGGCCGACAAGGAGAAGCGCTCCCGCTCGGTCTTTGCCCAAGAATCCATCAAGCCGGAGGAGGTTTTCCGTGAACTTGCTGAGGCGCGCTCTGCCGTGGGATCTGCCGTAGACGTGGCCGCTTTTACCGTAGAGGCCCTTCGCGCTTTTGGAGCGGTGATTTCCGAGAGGGGGGGGCAGTTTCATTTCGACCTGAGAGAAACGCCGCGCGCCTTGCGGGATCTGCTGAGCTGCGAAGACACTTTCCGGGTCCGTTTTGAACTTCCGGTGGCGGAGGGCACGTACTATCTTTCCAGAACGCATCCCCTGATCGAGGCGTTGGCTTCTTACGTTCTGGAAAGCGCGCTCGATCCGGTCGCGGAGGGGGTTGCCAAACGGTCCGGCTCCATCCGCACCCGCGCCGTTACCAAGAGAACGACCCTTCTGCTCGTCCGTTTCCGGTACGATCTCGTGACGCGGCGAGGAGGGACTGAGCAATCCCAGCTTGCCGAGGAGACACGCCTTCTTGCTTTTGAAGGAGCTCCTGAAAATGCTGTCTGGCTGGAGGACGAGGCCGCGGAAGCTATCCTTGGCGCCGAGCCGGATGCGAACGTCTCCCCGGACCAAGCCGCGGATTTTGTGCGACGCGTGGTGGATGGCATCGGGTCTCTGCGGCCACATATCGAGCAAAGAGCCCAGCATTGGGCGGCGGCGCTTCTGGCAGCCCACCAACGTGTGCGCCAGGCGGCCGGACTGCGTCATTTGACTTACCGGATCATCCCACAATTGCCGGCCGATATCCTGGGAGTATACGTCTACCTCCCAGCCACTTCGGTCACAGGTGTTCTACCAGGAAGCACGGGATGAGGGGTGGTTCAGGTAGCTTCTTTGCTACTGTTCGTGCTGAGGGAGGTCTCTTTCCATCGGATCTTTTGGTCCGAATCGCCTCTGGGGATGGCAACCTCGGAGGATTCGATCCCGCCGCTTATCATCTCGTAGCCCCTGGCGAGCGTGTCACCGAAGCGATCAGCCGCGCGTGGACCCGTCTCCTTCCCGCCTGGAACTCTTTCCGGCAGGCGCGCGAAAAGCTGTCCCCGGGTGACCTCGGGACCGGCTTGACCCGCGATCGCTGGCTGCTCCTGTTCTTCCAAGAGTTGGGCTATGGCAGACTGGCTGCATGTAAAGCATTGACGGTTACCGGAAAATCCTATCCCATCTCCCATTTTTGGCAGAAGGTCCCCATTCATCTCATCGGATTTGGTGTTGATCTCGACCAGCGCCAGCCCGGAGTGGCCGGAGCGGCCCGTATCAGCCCCCATGGGCTGGTTCAGGAGCTCTTGAACCGCAGCGAGGATCACCTCTGGGGGATCGTCTCCAATGGCCTGCGTTTGCGGTTGCTTCGTGACAACGCGAGTCTTACTCGGCAGGCCTGTGTGGAGTTCGATCTGGAGACAATGATGGCGGAGGAGGTCTATGCCGACTTCGCCCTTTTGTGGCTGCTCTGCCATGAGTCCCGCCTGGGGGGAGATTCGCCACAGGAATGCTGGCTGGAGCGATGGGTTCAGGCCGCCTATGAGCAAGGTATCCGCGCCCTGGAAACCTTACGGTCTGGTGTGGAGGACGCCATCTGTGTCTTGGGGACCGGCTTCCTGGGCCATCCAGCCAACACCCTGCTGCGCGACCGGCTGCGTTCCGGCGCCTTGTTCAAGGAGGATTATTACCGCCAGCTCCTCCGCCTTGTGTACCGGCTCATTTTTCTCTTTGTCGCTGAGGAGCGGGGACTTCTTGCAGATCCCCAAAGAGGCGTCTTGGAGCGAGACCGATACGTTCGCTATTATTCAGCCACCCGCCTGCGGCGCCTGGCTGAGAGCCAGCGAGGAACCGCCCATCCGGACCTCTATCGGTCTCTCCGGATCGTGATGGAGAAGCTGAGCGGCGATGAGGGGTGCCCCCCTCTGGCACTGCCGGCTCTGGGAAGCTCTCTGTGGTCCCCGCAGGCGACACCGGACCTCAGCTCCGGTGAGCTGTCCAACCGGGATCTTCTCACTGCGGTTCGGGCACTTACCCTGGTTAAGCAGGATCACCTGCAGCGTCCTGTGGATTTCAAAAATCTCGGGACCGAGGAGTTCGGCAGCGTCTATGAATCGCTATTGGAGCTTCACCCGGATGTGAACACCGATGCCCGCACCTTTGGGTTTTCCGCCGAGTCCGGTCTTGAGAGGAAAACAACCGGCAGTTACTACACTTCCGCCAGTCTCATCCGCTGTCTCCTGGATTCAGCCCTGGAGCCGGTCCTGGAGGAGGCGGCCCGCCAATCCGATCCCCAGCGGGCGATCCTCGGTTTAAGGGTCTGCGATCCTGCCTGTGGAAGCGGGCATTTTCTGGTGGCGGCAGCTCATCGAATCGCCAGGCGCCTGGCTCAGATCCGGACTGGCGATGAGGAGCCGTCCCCGGCTGCCCTGCGCCCGGCACTCCGAGAGGTGATAAGCCACTGCATTCACGGGGTGGATCAGAATCCCATGGCCGTAGAGCTGTGCAAGATCGGGCTCTGGATGGAGGCGATTGAGCCCGGCAAGCCCCTGTCGTTCTTGGATCACCACATCCTTTGCGGGAACAGTTTAATTGGTGCGACTCCGGCTTTGCTCAAACAGGGCATCCCGGATGAGGCGTTTCAGCAGATCGAGGGGGACGACAAACAAACCTGCAGCAGCTTGCGCCGGCAGAACCGCGATGAACGGCGCGGCCAAGCCACTCTTTTTTCAGCGATGGCGGTGGCCGAGCCGAAAGCTGCCTACACCACGTTATCTCACCAATCAGAAACCTTGGAAGCCTTGCCGGAAGACTCCATCGGCGGTGTTCGGGCCAAGGAAGCGCAGTTTTGCCGTCTGACAGAGTCCCCTGAGTACCGCAAGGCCCGTTTAGTGGCCGACGCTTGGTGTGCTGCATTCATGTGGAAGAAAGCCGCCGGAGCCCCTCCTCCGATCACTCACGCGGTTTTCTTGGAACTTCAGAAGGATCCGGATTCCATTCCACCTGCTGTCCAAGAGGAGATCGTCCGGCTAGCCGGACAATACCGGTTCTTTCATTGGCACCTGGCTTTCCCGGAAGTCTTTCGGGTTCCGGCTGAAGGGAAACCGGAGAACGCTCGGGCCGGCTGGAGCGGAGGATTCGACGTGGTGCTGGGGAATCCGCCGTGGGAGCATACCGAGCTGAAGGAAAAAGAGTGGTTTTCTACCCGATATCCCGACATCGCCAATGCTCCAACTGGTGCGGCGCGCAAGCGCAAAATCGAGGAATTAGAAGAGCATGCCCCCGCGCTCTACAAAGAGTTTTTGGAGGCTCGAAGATATGCGGATGGGATGGCTCATTTCGCAGGCAACTCTGGGCGTTATCCACTCTGCGGCCGAGGTCGTATCAACACCTATGCGATTTTCGCCGAAACCAAGCGCACGCTCATTTCCTCTTCCGGGAGGGTAGGGGCGATCGTCCCTACAGGCATTGCCACAGATGACACGACCAAGTTCTTCTTTCAGGATCTCGTGGGGTCACGGTCGCTGGTGAGTCTCTATGACTTTGAGAACCGTGAGAAACTTTTTCCTGCTGTGCACAGCCGAATGAAGTTTTGCCTCCTCACTCTGACCGGCCGTGGGCGGCCGACTACCGATGGCGCCGAGTTTGCTTTCTTCCTTCACAGGGTGGAGGACCTCGGTGAACAAGACCGTCGCTTTACTCTGACCGCCGAAGAAATTGCCCTTCTGAACCCCAACACCAGGACTTGCCCGATTTTCCGGACAAAGCGGGACGCCGAGATCACCAAGGCCATCTATCGCCGCGTGCCGGTGTTGATTAAAGAGGGTCCTCCAGAAGAAAATCCATGGGGCGTCTCGTTCAGCCAGGGTTTGTTTAATATGACCAGCGATTCGCACTTGTTTCGCACGCGTGACCAGTTGATCGCCGAGGACTGGCGCCTGGAGGGGAACGTTTTTCACAAGGGCGACTCCCGATATCTCCCCCTCTACGAAGCCAAGATGTCTCAGATTTACAACCATCGCGCAGCAGATGTTGTTGTCAGTGCTCGAGCGCGGCAGCGCAGAGCACAACCCGACACGCTCGATAGCTCGGAGCTTGTCAATCCGGACCGTGTCGTTATGCCACTTTACTGGGTTAAGGAGCATGAGTGCAACCAAGCTGTTGCAGGGAAGTGGAATCGCCAATGGCTTCTCGGCTTCACCAACGTAACGAGTCCCACTAATGAACGGACAATGAATCCCGGGTTGTTTCCATGGGCTGGCGTTGGGCATAGTATGCCCGTTGTGCTTGGTACAGAGGATGCGAAGGACTTTGGACTACTGTACGCTAACTTATGTGCATTCATTTTTGACTATGTCGTTAGACAGAAAATTGGCGGAGTCAACCTCAGCTTCTTCCTTGTAAATCAGTTTCCAGTCTTACCCCCTGCGATTTATGGCGAGGCATGTGCTTGGGCAGTGACTGAATCGGTTAGATCATGGGTGGCTCAACGTGTCCTTGAGCTCACCTTTACTGCTTGGGACCTCAAACCCTTTGCCAATGACCTCGGCTATGGCAGTCCGCCCTTTCGTTGGGATGATGAGCGCCGGTTTCTATTGCGATGTGAGTTAGACGCCGCCTTTTTTCACCTGTATGGCATCTCCCAGGAAGATGCCGATTACATCTTGGACACCTTTCCCATTGTCAGAGAAAAGGACGAGGAACGCTTTGGCGAATACCGCACCAAGCGGGTCATCCTGGAACGCTACGACGCCATGCAACGAGCCATCTCAGATGGGAAGCCCTACCAGACAGTTCTCGATCCTCCGCCCGCCGACCCACGGCTTTGTCACCTAGCACGAGGAACAACCAAACAGGAGATCATGATGAAATGAACCCGAAGGAGATTCTTTCTGCCCTCAATAGGTTTGTAAATCAAGAAGAGGTCCTGCAAGTCCTTTCTTATATCGAGGAGCTGAGGCAGCAGAACCAAGATCTTCGCGAGAGAAACCTGCAGCTCCAGGAGCAGATGCTCGAATATAAAAAAGAGCTGGATGAAACACGGGAATGGGAACAACTCAGGGGAACGGTAGAGGAATATCAAACATCAGAAGGGGCCGTTGTCTATCGGGCGAAGGACGCTAAACCGTTTGAACGATTTTTCTGTCCGGGCTGCTTCTCAGACAAAAAGTTGGTGTATCTCCAAGAGTATGGGAACGGTAGCTACAAGCAGTGTCCCAAGTGCAAGGAAACCTACCTGTTTAAGGAAGTGAAATTGCCCCGGCAGGTAGAAGACAGCAGCTATTAGGAAAGGCATTACAGAATCCACGCAAAGAGCGCAGGACACGTTTCATAGAGGGATGCATCCCTTCTTGAGGAGTCAGTATGCCGCTCTACTCGCTCGATGGGAATAAGAAGCTCCGGTTGATTGCGGAGCAGTCGATTCGGTTGGAGGCAGACATCCAGATTGTTGTGGAAACCAACTTGAACCAGATCTTCGGCCTCCAGTTGGTGGCACATGAATTTACGGTTCAGAGTTTCACTCTGGATACAGTCGCCTTTGATGAAGAGACGAACGCTTTCGTTATCATCGAGTACAAACGAGACGAGGGAGGAAGCGTGATCGATCAAGGATATGCCTACCTCGCTACGATGCTCAACAACAAAGCTGAATTTGTGCTGGAGTACAACAAGAAGTTCGGCAAGAACCTGACAAAGAAAGACATCGATTGGGCTGAATCCAAGGTCCTTTTTGTGGCTCAACGGTTCACGCCGCATCAGATGGCAGCCATCAATTTCAAGGATATTCCGATAGAGCTGTGGCGCTTCAGTCGCTTTGACAACAGCACTCTTTCCTTCGAGCAAATCAAGCCGGCAGTCGCCGTTGCCTCAATCGCTCCGCTCTTGAAAAGCAGGGAAGGCAAAGCCGTACAAGCTGCTGTTCAGGTTGAGACTGCCGCAGATTTTGCAGCGAGCCTTCCGAAGACGTTACAGAGGTTGTACGAGGGTTTGGAGGAGGCGCTCAAGAACCAATTGCCTGATTTGGAATACAAGGTCGGCAAAAAGAGGCTCATGCTTAAAAGGAGATGGGCAACTGTTTGTTACGTCACTTGTCAGCGAGAGGGATTGCGCCTAATTCTTCGCCTACCTAAAGTCCCTCAGGGTAATTCTCTTGGAAAACAAAGGGCGGTCAGGGAATCCGATGTCTTTAAGATTCAGGCGCATGTAAAGCGACCCCAGGATATGGCTTCGGCCATCGAACTCGTTAAAGCTGCTTATCAGGAAACAGGCCGGCTCTTGGGAGAAGCGCCTTCGCGGACTTCCATATGAAGGGAAAGCGACAGCTGAAATTGAGCAATCGTTTTGGTGAACATTACGTTGTAAGGTCGATCAGGAAAGCCCTTCACGATCGTGGCTACAAACTTCATGTCGAACGCCCCCTCGCGGCCCACGGGGCGGATGTTGTGGGATATCATCCCAGATACCGACACTACATCTTCGTGGAGTGCAAAGGTTACCCGACCGGCTACAGCGAAACGGCGCAGAGGGATAACTACTTCCTCTCTGTACTCGGACAAATTATTCTCCGGATGAGGCAGAAGAACGCTTATTACACGGTCGCGTTGCCGGACCACCCTTTCTACAGGAGACGGATCCTCAGCGCTGAGATGCGGAGAGCCGCTCGTTGGTTGGGGTTGTGGTTTTTCTTGGTAGATAGCGACGGGGTAGTGCGTAGAGCGACGGCGTCGGCTGTCAAATTCACAAGATGGCCACGCTAAAGACAGCCCCGTTCCTATCCAAAAGCAAATACCTTGATGGGCTGAAATGCCCGAAGCTCCTCTGGATGCATTACCACGCCCAGGATCAATTCCCCCCGACTGATCCTGAGACCCAAGCTCTCTTCGACCAGGGGCACCGGGTCACCCGGCTGTTCCAGACGCTTTTTCGGAATGGAATTGAGATTCAGGGTTCTGATGATTTTGAGAAGATTATCCGGGAGACCCGCTCGGCTCTTCCGCTGAACAAGCCGCTGTTTGAGCCCGGTTTTAGATACAAGAGCACCTACGCGCGGGCCGACGTGCTGGCCCCCGGAAAGGGTGGGCGCTGGGACCTCTATGAGGTGAAGAGCTCGTCCGAGTTGAAAGAGGTCCACTACGAGGACGTCGCCTTCCAAAAATACTGCTACGAAGGGGCAGGTTTGAAGATCGGGAAGGTCTACTTGGTCCATGTCAACAACGAGTACGTGAAGAGCGGGCCGATCGACCCCGAAGGCCTGCTGAGCAGGGAGGATGTCACAGAACCAGTCCGGGAATTGTCCGCGCAGGTGGAGGAGCGGGTCAACGGGATGCTCGGCGTCCTGAGCCGGAAAGAATGCCCGGAGATTGCCATCGGGCCGCAGTGCAGCAAGCCTTACGATTGTCCGCTGCAAGAGCTGTGCTGGCGGCACATCCCGGAGGACAGCGTTTTTGTGCTCAACAAGATCCGGAAAGAGAAGGCCTTTGGGTTTATCAACGGTGGGTGCGTGCGGGTTCAAGATGTGCCGCCGGAGCAGTTGACGGCGGTGAGCCACCAGATTGTCCACCGGTGCCACGTTGAAAACAAGACTCACACCGACCGGGCCGCGATCCGCGCGTTTATGGAACAGATCGAATTCCCGGTCCATTTCATAGACTTCGAGACGGTAAATCCGGCCATCCCCTTTTATGACGGGACCCGGCCTTTCCAGCAGGTGCCGTTCCAGTTCTCACTGCACATCTTGCGGGGTCCGGACAAAGAGCTTGCACACCACGCGTTTTTGGCCGAAGATCCGGGCGACCCCCGGCCGGAGTTCCTGAGCCGGCTCAAGCGTCTGGTGGGTCCGAAGGGAAGCATCCTCGCTTTTCATTTGAGCTTCGAGCGGGACCGGATGCGGGAGTCGGTGGAGGCCTATCCGGAATACGGCGATTGGTTTAACGAGCTTGACGGGCGGCTCTTGGATCTGATGTTGCCGTTCCAGAAGTTCGATTATTACGATCCGAAACAGCTCGGCAGGTACTCCATCAAGTCCGTCTACCCTGCGCTCATCGGGGGGTCTTATGAAGGAATGACGATCTCGGACGGCGGGCAGGCCAGCCGGGAATATGCCCGGGTGACCTTTTCGGACGGCGTTGCGGAAGAGGAGAGAAGGCGGGTCTACGACGGTCTTCTCGAATACTGCAAGCTCGACACGCGGGCCATGCTGGATATCCTGAAGGTTCTTCGGGCAATTTAAGGTCAGAGGCGTTACTGGCGGTGCCAAGCTCCAATGAGTATCTGGAGGGTTAACCTGAGGTGGTGAACTGCTTCGCCTGCGGCAAGCCGTTCGACAACGAGATCTGGTACGTTGACGGGAATACTGCGGAGGACTCCCGGGTTACCGTCATCAGCAACAGAAAGTGCCCGGAGTGCTGGGAGAAGGACCGGAGGGAGAGCGGCTGCCGTATTACCAGTTCCGATGAGCACCTGAGCGGGCCCGGTTACACCATTCTCAGATGCGGGTAGCTGAAGCAGGGACCGTCCGGCTGAATTTTCCCTGGAACTTTCCAGGGCCGGCGGGGTCTTACCCCGTAGATATACATTCTCAACCAAGCGATGGATGCGCCTCCTGAGGATTGCCCGACGGGAGCAGGTCCGGCTCAAACCCTGGCCACCGAGGAGACCGATGCGGATCTGGTCCATCGGGCGAAGCAGGGGGACCGGGCGGCATTCGACCGGCTGATGCTGCGTTACCAGCAGGAGATCATTTCGGTGGCGTACCGGATGCTGGGGAATTACGAGGAGGCGATCGATGTGTCTCAAGAGGCGTTCCTGCGGATGTGGCGGGGGTTGCCCCGCTTTCGCCAAGAGGCGGCCTTCCGGAGCTGGGCCTACCAGATCACGCTGAACCTGGCCCGGCACCGGCGCCGCTGGCACGCCCGCCACCGGACGGCGCGGACGGTTTCGCTGGACGTCCCGGCCAACGACGGCGAGGATCCGGTTCATGAGAGGATCCAGGACTGCGCCCCCAACCCCCGGGAGGAAGCTGGCCGCGCCGAGCTCCAGGCCAAGGTTCAACAGGCGATCGCCCGGTTGCCGGTTCCCCTCAGGACGGCGGTGGTGCTGCGGGACATCCAAGGGTTGCCCTACGATCAGATCGCCGGGATCTGCAAGGAGCAGATCGGCACGGTGAAGTCCCGGCTCCACCGGGGCCGAACGATGCTCAGGAAATTGCTGGAAGGAGTCAGGGCATGCCGGTAGAGTGCAGGTCCGTCCACGGAAAACTCTCCCCCTATCTGGAGGGGGAATTGAATCCTCCTGATAAAGAAACTGTCGCCACCCACGTGGCCACCTGTCCCGCCTGCTCCTCCGAGCTGCTGCGGCTGCGCGGGCTGCTGGCCCAACTGAAGGGGCTCGCCTCCCCTCCCGTCCCGCCCGGCTTCCGCAGTGAGGTCTGGGAGAGGATCGATGCCGCTGGCTGGGGGGCCCGGTTGAAAGAGTGGCTCTTGGACCCCTGGTATGTGAAGGTCCCGGTAGGAGCTTTAGCAACAGCGGCTGTGGCGCTTCTGATCTGCCAGGTGGTGTTGATTATCCAGCCGCCGGGAAAACCGGATCCGGCCCTGCAGGAACCCCTCTATTCCCGCTCCCAGACGTTCGCGGAAGGGCCTCCCAAGGCCGTTCCCGCCGCCCCTCTTCTGGAGCGGAAGAAGGCCTCCGCCTTTGCGCAGGGGCCCGCCGCGGGCCGGCCGATCTCCCTGCGGCTCTCCGTGGCTGATCTGGAGAAAGGGAGGGAGGGAGTGGAGTCCGCCCTTGCGAAGATCCGGCCCGTTCACACGCAGTCCCTGGCTCCCACCCTCTACTCCCTGACCCTGACGGAGCGCCAATATTCCAAGCTCAGGAGCCGGCTCTCCACTTTGGGGCAACTCCGGGACGTTCCTCTCGCCGCGATTCCTCCGGACCTCCTTCGAGGAGCGTCCGTAGAGGAGCTGCGGGAGGCCCCATCCGGCTCTTACTGGGTGATTCTGGAGCTGGTTCCCGGTGATTCCTCCCGGCAACCTTAAGTTGCCCCGCCCGATTTTTCCGGAACTTTTCCTCCCTTGAGGGGTCTTACTGTCTCAAAGGAGGGCAAAGCCATGAGCAAAGGGAAGTGGGTTGCCGTTGTGTTGTGCGGCTCCATCTGGATCGCTTCGGCGGTGGAGGCGTCCGAGCGGATCATCATCGCGGAGCCGAAGGACCAGCCGAGGATCACGGTGAGCGCCACCGCGGAGGTGATCACCAAGCCGGACCTGGCCACGGTGGAGCTGGTCGTCACCTCCACCGAGTCGAGGCTCCAGAGGGCCTTTGAGAAGAACACCGAGGCCACCAACCAGATCATGTCCGCCCTGAAGCAGCGGGGAGTAAAGCCGGAAGACATCCAGACCCGCGGCTACCACATCAACCCCATCTACGACAACAAGCGCAAGCCGGTCCGTTATACCGTGACGCACCAGATCGCCGCCAAGATCAGGACGTTTGAGACGCTGGGCCCCCTGCTCGACGACGCGGTGGACGAGGAGGTGACCACGGTCCAGCAGATCGTCTTCAGCGTGGAGGACCATTACAGGATGGAGCAGTCGGCCCGGGTCAAGGCAGCCCAGTTGGCGCGGCAGAAGGCGGAGGATTTGGCCGTCAACGCCGGGGCTCGGCTCGGCCGCGCCCTGAAGTTGACCGACAGCACCTCCTGGCCGCAGCCGATCCAGATGCGCGGGCAGCAGCTTACCTTCATTGAGCGGAGTATGGCCCAGGCGAAGGAGGCCTACATGGCGCCGCCGGAGCTGGCCCCAGGCATGCTCAAGTTCTCCGTCACCTGTAGCGCGGAGTACGCCCTGGAGCCATGAGGGGTCCATCTCCCAACCTCTGGCTGATTCTCCTTCTCCTGGTCAGCTCGACGGTCCTTCTGGCTGTGGCAGGACACTCCCAGTCAGGTCTCGTCCACCCCCTTCCACCGGAGCTCCTCCAAGGGGAGGAATTGACCGGGCAGGAGAAGTTCTCGGAGGCGCTCGCCGTCCTCCAACAGGGCCTTTCGAAGGCGGAGGTGCCTTCCATCAAGGCCCGTTACCTTGCCCTGATCGGCTGGTGTCACTTGAGGAAGGGGAAGATCCGTCAGGCGGAGGAGACCTTTCGCCGGGCGTTGAAGGAGGACCCGCGGAATAGACGGGCCGCGTACGGGGCCCGCCAGGCGGGTCAGGTGCTCTCCCTTTTAAAGCATGAACGCCAGCAGCCGGCCTACTCCTTGGGGCGGTTCATCGGCTCCGCCGCAGCCCTTAAGGAGAAGGTTCTGATGGTCCACTGCTTCATCCGGCCGAGGGACTCGGAGCACTGGAAGCCCACGGCGATCCAGGAGGTGAGTTCGACGGTGAAGGAGGGGGAGAGGTGGGTGGACCGGTGGCGGCGGAAGTGGAACGTCGCCCAGATTCTTTTTGCGGAGGAGACGCTGGTGGCGGATCGTATCTTCCCCTTAAAGCTGATCGGGCTCCCGGACCGGGTCCAGGCGGGTGAGGCGGCGGAGCAGGCGTGGGTGGAGCTGCTGATCCAGGCCTTGGGTTTCCCGGACAGCCGGGCCTTTGTGAAGTCGTTCCGGGACCGGTACGGGGTGCGGAACGTGGCGATCCTGCTTCACGTCGATTTCAAAGGCCGCTCCTTTGCCCGGCGTCATTTCTGCCCGCCGGGGAAGAGCTGCCCTCCTTACCCGGACTCGATGGAGTACGCGATCTGCTACCGGGACACCGAGCGTCCTGTCGATCCGGCCGGCGTCAGCCCGTACATCCATGAGATGTTCCATCTTTTCGGGGCCGACGACCTTTACGCGGTGGCGGGGGCGGAGGATTATTACCCGGACGACCTGATGCACGAGTGGCGGCTTTATCCGGAGGAGTACGTGGTCAGCCCCCTGACCGCCTACGCGGTGGGGTGGACCCCCCAGCTTACCGAGGCGACGGGGTTCAAGGTGGAGGAAGGCGCTGTTCAACCCGAAACGGAGGTGCGACGATGACGCCCGAGCTACTGAGAGCCAACTTAAGCTCCCTGGTGATCAACCTGCTGTACGCGGTGGTGGCCCTGGTGGTGGGGACCCTGGCGGTCCGGTTTCTGGACAAGGTGGTCTTCCCGGAGGTCAATTTCATGGAGGAGATCAAGAAGGGGAACCTGGCCGCCGCGGTCTTCGCGGGGATACTCCTGCTGTTCATCGCGATCATTCTTGGGTCCGTGCTGGGATGACGGCCGGCTGGAAGAAATCCACTTGAGAGGAGGCGTGCGATGTTCGTCGTAGCGGGTCTTGTGATCGGAGTTCTGATTGGGGTCGCGGTCAGCGTCCGGGAGAACCGGTTCTACGTCGGACGGCTTCTCAGTTCCACTCTGCTTGGGCTTCTGGTCGGGGCGCTCCTTTCCACCCTCCGGATCGTCCCGGCGGGCCACGTCGGAATCGTGGATCTGTTCGGCCGGGTGGCGGACCGACCTCTCCACCCGGGCCTGCGGGTGGTCAACCCGTTGGCCACCATGATCCCGATTTCCATTCGAACCCAGGAGGACAAAGAGATTGCGGACGTCCCCTCCAAAGAAGGGTTGACGATCCAACTGGAGATCTCCCTCCTGTACCGGCTGGACCCCCAGCGGGCGGTGGAGGTGTACAAGACGGTGGGCAGGGACTACGAAGCCGTGATCCTGACCCCCCAGTTCCGGTCGGTCGCCCGAGGAGTCACGGCCGAGGAGGAGGCCAAGGCCCTCTACACCTCCCAGCGGGAGGTCCTGGCCCATCGCCTGGAGCAGCATCTTCAGGAGCTGGTGGAGTCGCGCGGGATCATCGTGGAGAAGGTCCTTCTGCGAAAGGTGACCCTTCCCCCCACCGTGCGTGACGCCGTCGAGCAGAAACTCCGGGCCGAGCAGGACGCGGAGCGGATGCGGTTCGTGTTGCAGCGGGAGGAGCAGGAAGCGGAACGCAAACGGGTTGAAGCCCATGGGATTCGTGACGCCCAGGAGATCATCAACCAGAGTTTGACGGCCCAGTATCTGCACTATCTCTGGATCAACACCCTGGGCCACAATCCGAACGTCGTCTACGTGGCCACCGAGGCGAACATGCCGCTCTTCCGGGTCGCCCCGGGAACGCCGTCCGTGGATGCGACCCGTTCCCTCAGCTCGCCGGCAGCCAAGAGGGCGGACTGAAATCCAGGCGTCAATGACCGATAAAGCCCTCATGCCATGGGTGAACCGTCTGGACCAGAAGATCGACAGCGCCTACCGCCGGGCCCGTCTCTGGAGCCTGCTGGGTTTCTAGGGAGCTGCGAATCCAGGAACTTTTCCGGCCGGCCGGGGTCTAATTCAGCGATCGGCCGGGTTTTCATGCGCAGGTTCATAAGGACAGGGGGTGCCGATGAGTGAGATCAGGAAGTTCCGCATCGAGGAGCTGTACCACAACGACAAAGGGGGCGACCGGATCGTCTTCTCAACCGTCGAGGAGCTGGAGCAGGCGCACAAGGAAATCAATGACGGGAGGGACATCTACGTCGTGATGGGGGACGAGGTGATCAAACTGCTGTGCCAGGATGTGGGCCCGAAGATTTACGACGGGCGGATCCGTCTGGCGGCGAAGGTCAAGCAGGCGAAAGGAGGGCAGTAACCGTGGGATGGATAACATTGGGTGTGATCGGATCGATTGCACTTCTTGCCGTTGTGCTGGCGATCCTCTGGTACCGGGTCGTTCCGGTGAACATGGCCCATGTGGTGGTGGCGCGGGGCAAGACTCGCGTCTACTCCGGCCACAAGGAGCACAGCGGCGACGGCCGGGCCGCCTACTTCGAGGTTCCCCGGTTCATCCCGTTCGTCGGGCTGCAGGTGCAGAAGATCTCCCTGCAGATGATCGAGGTGGACGTCCCCAACTTCCTGGCGTTCGACCGGGACCGGGTCCGCTTCGAGTGCGACATCGTCGCCTATCTGGCGGTCGACGACGCGATCCGCGCGACGCAGCGGTTTCCCCAGGGCATCGAGGAGCTCAGGAGCCAGGTGGTCAAGATCGTCCAGGCGACCACGCGCGACACGACGACCAAGCTGACCATCCGGGAGATCATCAACGAGCGGGACCTGATCGCCAAGAAGATCCACCAGGTCCTCTCCCCCGAGGTGCAGAAGTGGGGGATGTCCCTGCAGGCGCTGGAGCTGGTGAACATCTCCGATCCTCCCGACAAGTCCACCACCGTCATCCAGGACATCAGCAGCATCGTGGAGGTTCAGATCAACTCGGAGGCGCGCCAGAAGAACGCGGAGCAGCGCAAGCAGGCTCGGCTGAAGGAGGCGGAGGCCGAGCAGCTGGCCAAGGTGCGGGAGCTCGAGCGGGATGAGGAGGTGGGGAAGCGGGAGCAGTTGAAGGAGCTGGAGGTCGCCAAGCAGCGCCAGCTGGCCCAGGAAGAGGCGATGCGGGTGACCCGGATCCAGCAGGTCCGGCAGGCGGAGATTGAGCGGGATGCGGCCGTTGAGCGGGCCGAGGGTGAGAAGCAGTCGACCATCCGGGTCAAGGGAGGGGAGGCCGAGGGGGTTCGGGCGGTCGGTTACGCCGAGGCGGATGCGAAGAGCCGGCTGGCGGACGCCCTGAAGAAGATCAACGAGGCGGCCCTTCAGGTTCGGCAGATCGAGAAGGACGAGAGGATCGGCGTGACGGCCGCGGAGGCCCTCAAGAACGCCGACATCCGGTTCATCAATGCCGGGCCGACCAACTCCCTCATGGACCTGTTCAGCCCTTCAGGGGGCGCCAATCTTGGGGGGATGATCAACGCGCTGGAGGCGACGAGCCCGACCCTCTACCAGGAGCTCAAGTCCTGGCTGGTGGGCCGCCTGTCGAGGATACCCGCGCAGGGGCCGCCAGGGAAAGCGGGGGACGGCAAATAACCGCCTAAGCCCCCTAGAGGAGAGTGGACCCGGGAACGGCGCCAGCCTCGGCTACCTGAGCAGGCGGGTTCGCCGTTCCGGTTGGAGCCGATAGCCCAAGGGTCTTGACGATCTCCTCGAAGGCGGTCTTCGAGCTGGAGATCACCCCGTTGGCTCCCAGTGCCTCCAACACTTCCGTCAGCTCGTCGTGAAAGCACCGCACGATCAGTAGGCACTGCTTGTTCAGGTCCCTGACCCGCTTGGTCACCAGAAGGGCCGTCTCCACGTTGTTGGAGGCGACGATCACCGCCTTGGCTCCCTTCACGTTGGCGTCGGCCAGGGCGTCCGGCTCCCGGGCGTCGTCTATAACAATCGGCTGGTGATCCCGCAGCAGCTCATCGATCTTCTCTCGGTCCTTCTCGATGAGGACAAAGGGGATCCCTTCTTTCAGGAAATGTTGGACAAGGCGTTTCCCTAAGTGCGAGTAGCCGATCACCACGGTGTGCCCCTTCATCATCTGAGCCATCAGTCTGCATCCCCTCTCCGGATTTTGACGATCCAGCGCGTTCTGAACCAAAAGCCCCAGAACCACCCCAAGGGTAAGCGCTTGCCCCCACATGCTGTAGCCGAAGGCGAAGTCCGCGCTTGAGTCGGCCTCGTGGAAGCGGAGGTACAAAGCGCTGAGCAAAGCGTCCACCGTCCCCAGTCGGAACCAAAAGGAATAGACCAGGAACCCCGCCAGGAACCATACCCCCAGCGCACCCAGCAGAAACCGGTTCTGCCGGACAAACAGGCGCAAGCGGATCATCGGCTTAGACATCGAAGGGGAGGCAGCAGTTTTATGGGGAGATGGTACCACAGCTTTCCTGGGAGGGTAGGGAACTTTTCGAGGGGATCGGGGTCTCAGTAAGAAATACCGCCGACCCGTTGTGTTCCTACACCGGGGAATCGCGCAAATGGGGGGAATCGATGAGTGATCCGGAAGCGGTTCCAGAGCAGCCGCGGAAGAAACTCCGGCTCCTGGACCGCTGCCGGCACTTTTTGGGGGAGGTGGTCAATGGCAAGGTAAGGATTTACTGCTCGCAGTGCAAACAATTCTTCATCCTGAAGACTGAAGATCTGGAGCGTCATCTAAACCAAGGGGCATAGGCCCGCGAAGGTCAGGGGGCAGAGGCCCGCAGCCAGTCGGCCAAACCATAACGCCGGCTGGGGCGGGCCTTTTTCATTCCGGGCCCCGGAAGGTGGCCTCGCGCCCCGATGCGCAAGCGCAAGGAGGTGTTGTACTTCGACATGGCCAAGATCGAACGCAACGACGAGCCGTTGTGTGAATCGGAACAGGAGGTCGCGCGCCGCGCGCGCTTCGACCCCCGCCCGGGTCTTCTCCTTCGGCTGGATCTGGAAGCGGCACTAAAGAAACTCCCTCCCCGCCAGCGGCAGGCGGTGGAACTCATCGCCGAGGGGCACAACGAGCGCCAGATTGCTGGAGCGCTGGGGATCTCCCAGCAGGCGGTGCATAAGCTGCTGACTAAGGCCAGGGCGGCTCTTAAGAAGATTTTGGATTAGAGTTACCCTCCGCAGCCCGCGCCACTAGGCGGGAGCGGTCCCCTATTCCAGCAAAGGAACTCTGTATGCCGTCTCGGGTATGTCCGTGAGCCAATGGTCGCTTGGATTCTTGATCGGACCCACCGTCACATAGGGGGCGCGCACGTGGCGGAACAAAGTGTTGCGTACCACCCAGAAGTGCGTCTTATTGACAAGTCCCCCAAATGGCTCATCTCGCGGGTCGAGTTCAAACGAGTCGAGTCCTGCAACGGTTTCAAGCCTTCTGCCGTCCAACACGACCTCTAGGGAATAAAGCATGCTCCCACTGCCCATGCAGAAGAACCGTCTCGGAATAGGAACGTGGGCGATGCATAGGGGTAGGGCTGCCTCGGGTACAATTCTCTGCTCCCACGGTACAGCGTCAAGACGCACCAGCAGATCTTCGCGGCAGGGATGAATACCGACCTTCTTCAAGTTGATTTCCGCTTCATAGCTCATCTGACACCTTCAAACACCAATTATACCCCTCCTCCGGATACTCGTATCACGGCTAGTGACACCTGTCGTTCCAAAAAAATTTTTCCTGGGGGTTGTTAAACCCCCCCAAAGTGCCCCCAATCCTATGGAGGGGTGGTGAGCGTGCCATCGGGGAGAGGCGCATGCTTTGGCTTCCGGACTCGCCACCCGGGGCCAGCGCGCTCGCACGCCCCACCCCTTCCAGAAAGGATCGCCGGCCGACGAATAAGGAGGCCGAGTTTGGCGATGGGCGCGAGATGTGAGCGCCCTGACCGACGACGAGCGAAGCGAGGAGGAGACGGGAACCTTGGTCAGCAGGAAAAGCAGAGCCGATCTGGAGGCCGAGCTTCTGGGGATCCTCAAGGAGCGGA
>CAYJTP010000018.1:0-29842 GCA_964373175.1 uncultured Planctomycetales bacterium | reverse complement strand
ACTGGTGCATCAGCCGGCAGATCTGGTGGGGCCATCGCCTGCCCGTCTACTACTGCCAGAATTGTGTGAGACGGACAGGCGTTGACGGTGAATGGTTAACGGTGTACGGGAAGAAAAAGAGAACCGTACACCGTACACGGTCCACCGTACACCAGCCTGGTGTGATCGTGGCAAAACAAAAACCTACTCACTGTCCCACTTGTCAGTCTGTCGAGTTAAAGCAAGACGAAGACGTGCTCGACACATGGTTCTCCTCCTGGCTGTGGCCTTTCTCAACGCTCGGGTGGCCAACACGGACGAAGGACCTCAACTATTTCTACCCCACGGACACGTTGGTGACCGCCCCGGAGATCATCTTTTTCTGGGTCGCCCGGATGATCATGGCCGGACTCTTTTGTCTGGGAAAGATCCCGTTTCGACGGGTGTATATCCATGGCACGGTGCGGGATCTTGCCGGCAAGAAGATGTCCAAGTCGCTTGGGAACATCATTGACCCCTTGGAGATCATCGGCCGCTATGGGGCGGATGCGCTTCGCTACACGCTCGTCACGTCCACAGCGATCGGGCAAGACATCTTCCTCTCTGAAGAGAAGTTTACCGTCGGGCGCAATTTTGCCAATAAGCTCTGGAATGCCACCCGTTATGTCCTAAGCCAAGGGGCAGGGGTCAAGGGGCAAGAGACAGGGGAAATTTTCAACCCGCGCCCCATGCCCCGCGCCCCTCGCCCCCTCTCGGTGGTGGACCGCTGGATCCTGTCTCGCTTACACCACACCATCGACCGAGTCACCACCGCGCTCGATCACTTTGCGTTCAATGAAGCGGCCAATGCGATCTATGACTTCATCTGGCACGACTACTGCGACTGGTATGTTGAGCTCTCGAAAATCGTGCTGGGTCAGAAGTCCCTGCCCGCCCCTCGGATCACAGGGCAGGCGGGAGAAGTCAGAAGTCAGACGTCAGAATCTGACCTCTGTCATCTGACCTCTGTCGTCCTGGTCCATGTCCTAGAAACCAGCCTCAAATTGCTTCATCCCATGATGCCGTTTGTCACGGAGGAGCTGTGGCAGCATTTACGGGGCACGGGGCGCGGGGCGCGGGGCACGGAACAACCAAAAACCCTCGCCCCTCGCCCCCCCGGCCCGCCTCGAACGATCGCCGGGGCGGGCACGCCCCCCGCCCCCTCTTCCATCATGGTGGCGCCATGGCCTAAGGCGAGCAAGCGCTGGTTTGATCCTGAGGCAGAACGCCAACTGGAGCTCTTTCAGGCAATCGTGACGGCGATTCGCAACACCAAAGCGGAGCTCAATGTGCCCAGCGATACGCGGCCTCCAGTGCATCTGTCAACCACGCGCCGGGAGGTCCGCCAGTTCTTTGAAACGCAGCGCCCATTTGTCCAGGCTCTTGCCCAAGTCGGGGAAGTGACTATCGGAGAGACCGCGACGCGACCACGGGATGCGGCCGCGACCGTGGTGGATGGGATCGAAGTGATTGTTCCGCTGGCCGGTCTCATTGATGTCCACCGCGAACGCAAGCGACTCCACCAGCGGGTTGAGGAACTGGCTCAAGAGCTCAGCCGCCTCGAGGCCAAGCTCAAGGATCGCCAGTTCATCCAACGGGCCCCCCAAGACGTGGTGGCGCAGACGAAAACCCGTCGGCTGGAAGTCGCCGAGACGTTGAAAAAATTCACCGGCCATCTTCACCTCCTTGAATCGCTCTAGTCGGCGAAAAGGTGACAAAGCCGTGAAGCTCTCCCGCCACATGGTCCAACCCCTCATCGCCAAGGCGCTGCAGGAAGATCTCGGGTCAGCCCACCCCAGCTTGAGATCCTCTAGGCGGACCGGGGGCGACATCACGACGAACACCATCGTTCCACCTGGACGCCACATTCGAGCGCGGATTATCGTCAAGGCTTCCGGCGCGGTTGCTGGAACCGCCATCTGTCAGTGGGTATTTGACACGGTCGACCGTCGCATCCAATGTACGATCCTGCGACGCGATGGCCAAGCCATCAGGCGTGGTCAGACGATCCTGAGACTCCGCGGTCCGGCTCACGGCATCTTTGCCGCCGAACGGACGGCTCTGAATTTGCTGGGGCATCTCTCAGGGATTGCCACACTCACGCAGCAGTTTGTCCGGCGGGTCCGTCCGTATCGCGTGAAGATTCTCGATACCCGCAAGACCTTGCCTGGGCTTCGGCTGCTGGAAAAATACGCGGTGCGGGTCGGAGGAGGCAAGAATCACCGTTTGGGACTTTATGATGCGGTGCTGATTAAGACGAACCATCTCAACGCGCTGGGACAAGGGGCGAGAGACGGGGGGCGGGGGAGAGTTCAGTCCATTCAAGAAGCCATTGCGAAAGCTAAACGAGCTTCTCCTGGTCGCTTCGTTGAGATCGAAGTCATTTCCCTGAGAGAATACAAGGCCGCGTTAGTCGCAAGACCCAACGCCATTCTATTAGACAACTGGCCTCTCAGTCAGATTCGCAGGGCCGTACAGTTGCGAACACCCGTGCCCCGTGCCCCGCGCCCCGTGCCCCTCTTAGAAGTCTCCGGCGGGATCACGCTTCGTAACGTCCGCGCGATCGCCAAGATCGGCGTGGAGCGAATTTCCATCGGCCAATTGACCCATTCCGCGCCAATGCTGAACGTTTCGTTAGAGGTCTTATGACGGAGCGATTTCAACTTGTCACAGACCTGACCCCACAGGGGGATCAGCCGGAGGCGATTGAGGCGCTCACCAAGGGCATTCTCGAGGGCAAGAAGTATCAGACCCTCTTGGGCGTGACCGGGTCAGGGAAGACCTATACCGTGGCCAATGTCATCGCCAGGGTCAACAAACCCACCCTGGTCATCTCGCATAACAAGACGCTGGCGGCACAACTCTACAGTGAGTTGAAAAGTTTCTTCCCCCACAACGCTGTGGAGTACTTCGTGAGCTACTACGACTACTATCAGCCTGAAGCGTATGTCCCGGCGACTGACACCTATATCGAGAAGGATGCCTCGATCAATGAGGAGCTGGATCGCTTGCGCCTGTCAGCGACCAGCAGTCTCATGAGCCGACGCGATGTCATCATCGTGGCGAGTGTCTCCTGTATCTACAACCTGGGCGATCCGGGGGAGTACCAAGAACTGATGGTCTGGCTCTCAACAGGCAAGGCGGCCCGGCGCGACGAAATCCTCTCGTGGTTAGTCGGGATTCACTACACGCGCAACGATGTGGATTTTCACCGGGGGACATTCCGGGTGCGGGGCGACGTGATTGATGTGTTTCCTGCGTACCGACAGACCGCGTACCGGGTGGAGCTCAACGCCAATCGGATTGCGCGTGTGCGCGAACTCGATCCGCTGACCGGAGCAGCCATCGCAGAGCTTGAGCAGGTCGCCATCTACCCGGCCAAGCACTTCGTGACGACGAAGGACAAGATCACGCAAGCCCTCGAATCGATCAACCGGGAACTTGTCGAATGCCTCCGCAACCTCCGCGTAACTGGCAAGCTGCTGGAGGCGCAGCGGCTGGAATCCCGCACCCGTTACGACATGGAGATGCTCAAGGAAGTGGGGTTTTGCCACGGCGTGGAGAACTACTCGCGGCACCTGTCCGGGCGCCCGCCCGGCGCACGGCCATGCTGCCTCATCGACTATTTCCCCAAAGATGTTCTGATGGTCATCGATGAGTCGCACGTCACCATTCCTCAGATCCGCGGGATGTATGAAGGCGACCGGGCTCGCAAAGACACCCTGGTCGAATATGGGTTTCGGCTCCCCTCCGCCTTAGATAACCGCCCGCAGACCTTTGAAGAGTTCGAGAGCCTTATCCGCCAGGTGATCTGTGCCTCCGCGACGCCTGGTCCCTATGAGTTGACGCAATGCCACGGCCAGGTCGTCGAGCAGGTCATCCGTCCCACGGGCTTGGTTGATCCGGTCATCACCGTCACACCAACGGCGGGGCAGGTGGACGATTTGATCGAGCAGGTCAGACGTCGCGCGGAGCGCAAGGAGCGGGTGCTTGTCACGACGCTGACTAAACGGCTCGCGGAAGACCTCAGCAAGTTTCTGACGGAGGCGGGCCTGCGGGTGAAGTATCTCCACTCAGAGATTGACGCGATCGAACGGGTTGAGATTTTGCGCGATCTGCGTCTCGGGGCCTTCGACTGTCTGGTCGGAATCAACTTGCTCCGTGAAGGGCTGGACCTTCCCGAAGTCTCGCTGGTGGCGGTTCTTGATGCGGATAAGGAGGGCTTCTTGCGTTCTGCGACCTCGTTGATCCAGGTGGCCGGGCGGGCCGCCAGGAATGTGAACGGGGCAGTGATCCTGTATGGGGATCACGTCACCGGCGCGATGCGCACGGCGATCAGCGAAACCACCCGACGCCGGCAGAAGCAGCTGGAGTACAACCAGCAGCACGGCATCACCCCGACCACGATCCACAAAGCGATCCGCGAGGGGATCGAAGCCGTGCGGGAAGCGCAGGAACTGGCGATCGAACAGACCGGGCAGCGTCCTGAAGATCACGAGCTCATGACGGTGCTCGCTGAGCTTGAGGAAGAGATGGTGCTGTGCGCCCGCGACCTCCAGTTCGAACGCGCGGCAGTTCTCCGGGATCAGATCCGCGCCCTCAAAGACCAGCACACACCACGCGCCGGACATAGCGGTCTACGCCAACCCTATCCAACCACCAAATCCTCCCATGCCTGAGACGCTTCCGCCCCGAGCCCAGGACCGTGAAGCGAGCCTGACCCAAGCGCTTCACGGCACCGCGTTTGGCCACCACCCCTGCTATGCGTTTCAGGAGATTCCCTCAACCATGGATCTTGCCCATCGATTAGCACATCAGGGAGCGAACGAAGGGACGTGCGTGTGGGCCGAGACGCAAACTGGAGGGCGAGGCCGTGCCGGGCGCACATGGGTGTCTCCACCAGGCGGACTGTACCTCTCGGTGGTCCTGCGCCCAACCCGTCCGCTTCACGAAGTGCCTCAGCTTGCGCTGGTGGCGGGTCTCGCCGCTGCGCAGGCGATCCATGAGGTCACGCATCTGAATCCGATGATCCGCTGGCCGAACGATGTCCTGTTCAATGGACAGAAAGTGGGGGGGATTCTCGTTGAAGTCAAATCGGATGTTGGGGACAAGGGACAAGGGACAACCCCGGTACACGCGGTGGTCGGCATGGGCGTCAACGTCACCACGAACCCGAAGGATTTGCCTGAGGGCGCCACGTCGCTTGGTCAGTGGACACCATCCGCCCCAGACCGATTGGTTCTCGCAGCCACGCTCGTTCGGCACCTTGAGCAGCACTATCGCCACTGGAGCAGGGAAGGTTTTGCATCCATTCGCCCAAGCCTCCTGCGGTGGACCGGGTTATTCGGTCAACTCGTCCACATCACCACAGCCAAAGCCGCGTTTGAGGGTCAGGCGATTGACCTGGATGAGACCGGCCGCTTGCTGGTGCGACTTGACTCTGGGATCATGCACCCGTTTGATATTGGGGAGGTCACACTCCTGACACATGATCATCGCGATTGATATCGGCAACACCTCAATACACCTGGGACTGTTCCATCATGCCCGCTTGATGAGGACGCGCAGAATCAGCACCGATCCCTCGAAGACCCCCCGCGAGCTGGTTCGTCAGGTCAAACGGTTGGGGCTTCCGTGGGGACAGATTGAGCGAGTGCTGTTGTGCAGCGTGGTCCCGCGCATGTCAATGCGCCTCATCAAAGCGCTCAGGCTCCTGACCACATCACCGATCCGCGTGGTCGGCCGGGATCTCCGGGTTCCGCTGATCAATCGGTATCGCTATCCAAAACAGGTGGGCCAGGACCGGCTGGTCGGCGCCTATGCCGCCTGGCGGCAGTTCAAACGCGATTGCATCGTCGCGGACTTCGGAACGGCCATCACGATTGATGTCGTGACCAAACAGGGCGAGTATCTGGGAGGGGTCATCGTCCCCGGGCTTGAGATCTCCCTGGAGGCCCTCGCGACCAAAACTGCCTTACTTCCAAAAGTCACCCTCCGCCAGCCTCGAGAGTTGCTCGGTCGCGATACGGCAAGCAGCATCCGTTCAGGAATGATCCATGGCTACGCAGCTCTCTGCGATGGGGTCGTTTCCCAACTGAAAGCTCGCTATGTCCCTCAGGCGGCCGTCGTGGCTACCGGAGGAGCCAGTCCTCTTGTCATCAAGCACACCCGCACCCTGCGCGCTGTACGGCCCTTCCTGGTCCTCGAGGGGCTATGCGCCCTCGCCACCCTGCCGAATCAAGCCTCGCCAAGGTTATCGTAGGCTAGATAGAAAATTATAATCGTAAGAAATAGATAGAAATATCTAGTTTTATGATATTCATATCGTATGAAGTGATTAAAAACACCTATTTTAGACCTTGAAATTGAGGGATTTAGGCCTATAATGGCTAGTGAAACTGGCACTCAGTAGTGTAGACTGCTAATAGGGAGGTGTGGGAGCGATGGCGGATGTGAAGCCCCTGGCAGATCGGATTGTCGTCAGGACCCTTGACCCGGAAGAGAAGACCAAAAGCGGTCTGGTCCTGCCGGACACAGCCAAAGAAAAACCCCAAGAGGGGAAGGTGTTGTCAGTCGGAAGCGGTCGCCTGCTTGAAGACGGCACAGTGAAGAAACTGGAGGTCAGAGCAGGAGACCGCGTTTTGTATGGGAAGTACGCTGGGACGGAGGTCCACATCAACGGAGAGGATTACCTCATCCTGCGAGAGGACGACGTGCTGGCGGTGGTGGAATCGTAAGGCGAGTTTGCCGGTAAGCCGGTTCGCCGGTTAACCGGTTCACCCGCTAACAGGCAAACAGGCTAACCGAGTTAGGAGGTGTGGGTCGATGGCGAAGCAGTTGCTGTTTGATGAAGACGCGCGACGCAAGATGTTCGAGGGCGTCGTCAAGCTCTCGAGAGCGGTCAAGGTGACGCTGGGTCCGCGAGGGCGTAACGTGGTGCTGGAGAAGAAGTTTGGCTCACCCACGATCACGAAGGACGGGGTGACCGTCGCGAAGGAAGTGGACCTGGAAGATCCCTACGAGAACATGGGGGCGCAGCTCGTCAAGGAGGTCGCCGAGAAGACGTCGGACATCGCCGGCGACGGCACGACGACCGCGACGGTGCTGGCTGAAGCGATTTTCCGCGAGGGCTTGAAAAACGTCACCGCAGGCGCCAATCCGATGGCCCTCAAGCGCGGGGTCGAGAAAGCCGTTGAAGAAGTGATCGAGCAGCTCAAGAAACTCTCCAAGCAGGTCAAAGAGAAGAAAGAGATCGCGCAGGTGGCGACCATCGCTGCCAACTACGACCAGACCATCGGCGAGCTCATCGCAGACGCTATGGAGAAAGTCGGCAAGGATGGCGTCATCACGGTCGAGGAAGGCAAATCCGCCCAGACGACCCTCGATCTTGTGGAGGGGATGCAGTTTGACCAAGGGTATCTCTCCCCCTACTTCGTGTCGGATGCAGAGCGGATGGAGTGCTCGCTCGATGATCCGTACATCCTGATCTTTGAGAAAAAGGTTTCCGCGATGAAGGATTTGCTCCCGCTCCTTGAGAAAGTTGCCAAGGCGGGCCGGCCGATCCTGATTCTCGCAGAAGACGTGGAAGGGGAAGCACTCGCAACCCTCGTGGTCAATAAACTGCGCGGAACCCTGCAGTGTTGCGCGGTGAAGGCTCCAGGCTACGGCGACCGGCGCAAGGCCATGCTGGAAGACATCGCCACCTTGACCGGGGGCCGCGCGATCACCGAGGATCTCGGGATCAAGCTCGAGAATATCCAACTGGAAGATCTGGGACGGGCCAAGCGCGTGAAGATTGACAAAGAGAACACGACGATCATCGAAGGCGCGGGCAAGACCTCGGCGATTCATGGTCGGATCGCTCAGATCAAGAAACAGATCGAAGAGAGCGACTCTGACTATGACCGAGAAAAATTGCAAGAGCGCCTGGCCAAGCTCTCAGGCGGGGTTGCGCAGATCAATGTTGGGGCGGCGACCGAAACCGAGATGAAGGAGAAGAAGGCCCGCGTAGAAGACGCCCTGCACGCCACCAAGGCGGCTCGGGAAGAAGGCATCGTCCCGGGTGGTGGGGTGGCGCTCTTGCGCTGCTTGCCGGCCCTTGAGAAGTTCAAGCTCTCCGGCGATGAGCAGATTGGCGTTGAGATCATTCGGCGGGTGTTGGAAGAGCCCGCCCGGCAGATCGCAGAAAACGCCGGCCAAGAGGGGTCGGTCGTCGTCCAGCGCATCAAGTCGGAAAAGGGGAATGTGGGCTTCGATGCCGAGAAGCTGGAGTTTTCCGACATGCTTGAAGCGGGCGTGATCGATCCCACGAAAGTGGTGCGCACAGCCTTGCAGAACGCCTCGAGCATCGCCAGCCTCCTGATTACGACTGAGGCGATCGTCACGGAGATTCCGGAAAAAGAGAAAGACAAACTCCCGCCTGGCGGTGGTCACGGCGGTGAGATGTACTAAAAAAGATGTGTAAAGTTCCATGTGTAATGTGTAACGAACGGCGACATTGCACATTACACATTTAACATTCCACAAGGTGGTGATTCGAGGAGACATGCGATGACAACCGCAACGGCAACGAAACGTCAGCTCAAGCTCAGGCCCATCGGCGATAAAGTCATTGTGGAACGACTCGGCTCGGCCGAGAAGTCCAAGGGCGGCCTCTACCTGCCGGACACCGCTCAGGAAAAACCGCAGGAAGGCCGGGTGATCGCCGTGGGATCGGGTCGAACCCTGAAGAACGGCAAGGTCGTCCCGCTCTCGGTGAAAGCGGGGGACCGGATTCTCTTTGGCAAGTACTCCGGCTCTGAGATCAAGCTGGACGACAAGGAATACGTCTTCCTCAGCGAAGACGATATCTTGGCGATTGTCACATAGCCTTCTGAAGATTTCGGTGAGTTGAGCGGACAACCCCGCATCCGATGAGGGTGCGGGGTTGTGTGTTATAGATGTTCGGTCACGTTGACACGACGGGGAAGTTCCGCTAAGATTTCCTATGGCTCACGCGATACGCCTTCCAAACACACCTGCCCTACCTAAGGAGCGCCTACCGAATGGCTGAGTGGATTGGGATTGGTCGACGCGCACGACGCTGTTACGGGTTTGATGAGATCGCCCTCGTTCCAGGAACGGTGACGATCAACCCGGATGAGATCGATACCAGCTGGCAGTTGGATGGCTTGAAGTTTCGAGTCCCCCTGATCGCCTCCGCCATGGATGGCGTGGTGGATGTGAAGTTTGCTATCGCGATGGGCAAGCTCGGGGGGTTGGCGGTCCTCAACCTCGATGGGGTGCAGACGCGTTATGAGGACCCCTCGGAGGCGATTGCCCAGATCGTCCAAGGGGACGTCGATGAGGTGACGGACGTCGTCCAACAGCTGTATAAATCCCCGGTGAAGGAGAAGTTGATTGCCAAGCGGGTCGAGGAGATCAAGGCAAGCTCCGTCCCCTGCGCCGTCAGCACGATCCCGCAGAACGCCGAACGATTCGGGGCGATCGTCCAAGAAGCGGGTGCCGATCTGTTTGTCGTCCAATCCACCGTGACCACCGCCAAGCATCTCTCCCAAGCCTACAGGCCGCTTGAGTTTTCCCGGTTTACCAAGTCCATGAGGATCCCGGTCATCATCGGCAACTGCGTCACGTACGAGCAGGGCGTCGAACTCATGGACACTGGAGCCAAAGCCCTCCTCGTTGGCGTGGGACCCGGGGCAGCCTGCACGACGCGGGGCGTCCTGGGCGTAGGGGTTCCCCAGGTGACCGCGACGGTCGATCTCGCGGCCGCGCGAGATTTCTACTACAAAAAAACCGGCCGGTATGTCCCCATCATTACGGACGGCGGGATGCGCAACGGGGGTGACATCTGCAAAGCGTTTGCCTGCGGTTCTGATGCGGTGATGGTGGGCTCGGCCTTTGCCAAAGCGAAGGAAGCGCCTGGCCAAGGCTACCACTGGGGCATGGCGTATCCTCACTCGAGTCTCCCGCGAGGCACCCGGATCTATGTGGGGACTACTGGGACGCTCGAGCAGATCCTGTTTGGTCCGGCCGTCGTCGATGACGGATCGCAGAATCTCATGGGAGCCCTCGCGATCGGTCTGGGCACGGTGGGGGCTAAAGATCTCAAAGCGTTCCAGTTGACCGAGATCATCATCGCCCCATCGATCCAAACCGAAGGGAAAATCTTTCAACAGGTTCAACGGGTCGGCATGGCCCGCAAGGAACCGGTCAAACTTAAAGCTGTCAGCTCTCCCCCGGCTGTCGCCCGTGTCGGGCCGGGGGGGCGGGCAGGCACTCGATAGCCCCGCGTTGTGGATCCGGCGCTGGACGAGCCTCCTCGGCCTTGAGCCCAGTAGGATGACCCCGCACGAACTGATCCTCATTGTCGATTTCGGGTCCCAGTATACCCAACTGATCGCCCGCCGGATTCGTGAACACCATGTCTTCTGTCGGATTATCCCCCCGCAGGCATTAAGCCAAGAGGCGCTGTTACAAGACCGCGCCAAGGGGCTCATTCTTTCCGGAGGGCCCGCAAGCGTCTATCAGCCCGGCGCCCCGCTGCCGCCCAGAGACATTTTCGAAGCCGACATTCCCGTGCTGGGCATCTGCTATGGGATGCAGGCGATGGCAAAGTTGCTCGGCGGAACCGTGACGCCGTCCCCCAAGCGCGAGTATGGAAGAGCCCCGCTGACGGTCAAGCAATCAAGCGGGCTCTTTCAGGACATCAAACCCACCTTCTTCTCATGGATGAGCCATGGGGATGCCGTCACCACGCCCCCGCAGGGTTTCGTCGTGACAGCTACCACGGCCAACACCATTGCTGCGGCCATGGAGCACCCAAGCCGAAAGCTCTATGGCCTTCAGTTCCATCCAGAGGTCGTCCATACCGAGGAAGGGCAGAAGATCCTCAAGAATTTTCTGTTCACCATCTGCGGGTGTCGAGGGGAATGGACGATGGCTTCATTCATCGAGGAACAAATCGACCAGATCCACTCGAGGGTCGGACAGGCCCGTGTGGTGCTGGGCTTAAGCGGCGGGGTGGATTCATCGGTGGCGGCTGTGCTCATCCACCGGGCGATCGGCACGCAGCTCACCTGTCTCTTCGTCGATAACGGCCTGCTGCGAACAGGGGAGCGCGAGGAGGTTGAAGCCACGTTCGGGCAACACCTCAAGATGAGCCTTCGGGTGGCGGACGCGCGCCAGCGGTTCTTGAAACGGTTGCGGGGCGTCAGTGATCCAGAACAGAAGCGGAAGCTCATCGGGGAAGAGTTTATTCGGGTCTTTGAGGAGGAAGCACGGCAGATCCCGAATGTCCGTTTCCTGGGCCAGGGCACGTTGTATCCTGATGTGATCGAAAGCCGTTCGGCGTGGGGCGGCCCCTCAGCCACGATCAAGACCCACCACAACGTTGGGGGGTTACCCAAGCAGATGGCGCTTGAACTGATCGAGCCGTTGCGCAACCTCTTTAAGGATGAAGTCCGCGAACTGGGGGGGCTGCTCGGGCTTCCTCCTGCGATGCTCCTGCGCCACCCATTCCCTGGCCCCGGTCTTGCCGTTCGAATCCTGGGGGAAGTCACCGAGCAGCGACTGGCGATTCTCCGGGAGGCCGACGCGAGGGTCATTGAAGAAATCAAGCGCGCCGGGTTGTACGAGTCGCTGTGGCAGGCGTTTGCCATCCTGCTTCCCGTCAAAACCGTCGGCGTGATGGGGGATGAGCGGACCTACGAACACGTGATCGCCATCCGGGCGGTGACGAGTCACGATGCGATGACCGCAGATTGGGCGCGTCTTCCCGTCGAGGTGCTTGAGCGGATTTCGAATCGGATCATCAACGAGGTCAAGGGGGTCAACCGCGTGGTGTACGACATCAGCTCCAAGCCTCCTGCCACGATTGAGTGGGAATGAGGAGAGAAGTCAGAAATCAGATGACAGAAGTCAGAGGAAGAAGAGGCAAAGTATGGATTCAGGTCTGAAATCTGTCGTCTGTTTTCTGTCTTCTGACCTCTGAACCGATGGCGCAACTGATCCGTAAGGCGTTGCGGGCGGTGTTGAATTATGACCCGTCGTTTTGCGATATGTATGAAGATGCGCATGCCCGCGCGGTGGCTGCTGAGTATCTCCGCTACATCACACATCACTTCCAGGGGTGTTTCGGGAACCAACGACTCACCATCCTGGATGCGGGGTGTCAAGCCGGCCGGCTGCTGATCCCACTGGCACAAGAGGGTCACCGCCTCATTGGAGTTGATACCTCACGCTTTGCCCTCCACCGAGCCCGCCGCCATGCCAAAGAACATCACCTCTCGGTCCAGTTTCACCGGGGAAACATCAACGCGCTCAGGCGCTGGATCCCTCCAGCCAATCTCGACGCCGTGCTCTGTGTCGAGGTCTTATACCTGTGCCCTAACTATCAAGAGCTCCTCCGCCTGCTGGTCGAGTCTGTCAAACCGGGAGGATTGCTGTGCGTTTCCCACCGACCCACGCTCTACTACGTCACCCGTGCCCTTGTGCGCGGCCACGGGGAGCAGGCCGCGGAGCTTCTCACACGTCCGGAAGGCCAATCCCCAGAGGGGCACTACCATAACTGGCACACGCAGGAACAGCTGGTTGTGCTGTATCGGTCGCTTTCGCTGAACGTCCTTGGATGCTATCCGATCGACCTGACCCCTCTTCAGGTTGATCGCTCGCAAGTGACTGACCCAATCGTCCAGCGGTTCCTTGAGCCCTCCTGGGAAACCGATTCAACCCTTCGCGTGTCGACATATTGCTTGGTCGTGGCGCAAAAGCCGTAGCCCAGGAGCTTCGGACGCTCATCTACACGCCCTGAACGCATGAAACTTTTTGCTTTATCCCAGCACCGTCCGGCAGTACACTAGGACATTGCCGAAGTTGATCTGACGGAGCACACGCACTCCAGCCTGTGATGCTGCACGCGGATTTCGTTCATCTCCATCTCCACACGAACTACTCCCTCCTCGATGGCGCCTGCCGGATCCCCGAGTTAATCAAGAAAGCCGCGGAATTGAAGTTTCCTGCTCTGGCGATGACTGACCACGGCAATCTCTTTGGCGCGGTGGAGTTCTATGAAACATGCATGAAGGGCGGGATTAAGCCCATCATCGGGGTCGAAGCCTACATCGCACCCAAAAGCCGGTTTGACCGAACCGCCTCGGGGATCAAAGAGTCCAATGCCCATCTCGTCCTCTTGGCGAAAGATGAAGCAGGCTACGCGAACCTGCTGCAATTAGTGTCGATCGGCTACCTCGAAGGCTTCTACTACAAACCCCGGATCGACCGCGAGGTCCTCAGCAAATACGGCAACGGCCTGATCCTGCTCACCAGCTGCCTCAAAGGGGTCCTGAACGTCCATCTCACCCAGGACCAGACCGACTTGGCGAAGCGTCAACTCGATGATTTCATCCAGATCCTCGGACGCGACAACGTCTACGTCGAACTCCAGCATCACGGGCTGTCTCAGGAAGAGCGCGTGCGCCCTCAGCTGATCCGGCTGGCCAAGGAGTGTGAGGTGAAGGTCGTCGCGACGAATGATGTCCACTATCTCGAAGCACACCATGCGCAGGCTCACGATGTCCTCATGGCGATCCAAACCCAAACGATGCTGGATGATCCGCACCGGCTGCGCTACGAGCAACCTGAGTTCTACCTCAAGTCCGCCGAGCAGATGAAGGCGCTCTTCCAGGAGATCCCTGAGGCCATCGCAAGCACCCTGGAGATCGCGCAGCGGTGCAACCTGGAGCTTGAGTTCGGCAAGCCGCATCTGCCGCGCTTCGAAGCGCCTGAGGGATCCACCCAAGAGCAGTTCCTGCATACGCTCTGCCATGAGGGGCTGGCCCGTCGGTATCCCACGGTCAACGACACGCTCCTCAAGCGCCTGGAGCATGAACTGCGGGTCATCGAGCAGGCCGGGTACACCAGTTATTTCCTCATCGTCTGGGATTTCGTCCGGTTTGCGAAGGAGCGCGGGATCCCGGTCGGCCCGGGGCGCGGCTCAGCGGCGGGAAGCCTGGCGAGCTACTGCTTGGGGATCACGGACATCGACCCCTTGAAGTACGATTTGCTCTTCGAGCGGTTTTTGAATCCCCAGCGGGTCACCCTGCCGGACATCGACATCGATTTCTGTTACGAACGGCGGCAGGAGGTCATTGACTACGTCATCAAAAAATACGGCCAAACCTGTGTCGCGCAAATCATCACGTTCGGCACGATGCAAGCCAAGGCCGTCGTGCGAGATGTGGGCCGGGTCATGAAGATGTCCTATGCGGACGTGGATCGCCTGGCCAAGCTCATCCCCAACGAGCCGGATATTTCCCTGAGCCGCGCCCTCGCCGAGACGCCAGAACTGGCCCAGCTCTATCGCACCAATGAGCAGATCCGTCAGCTCCTGGACCACGCGATGATGCTGGAAGGCCTCACGCGGCATGCCTCCACCCATGCCGCCGGGATCACGATCGCCGATCGGCCGCTGATCCAGTACATGCCCCTGTTCAAGAGCTCCGATGGCCAGATCACCAGCGGGTTTGACATGAACGCCCTGGAGCATCTGGGCCTGTTGAAGATCGATCTCCTCGGGCTGCGGACCCTCACGGTGATCAAGGAAACGGCCGACCTCGTGCAGCACATCCGCGGGACGGCGATCAATCTCGAGGCGCTGCCCCTCGATGATTCGGCCACCTACGAGCTGCTCAGTCGCGCCGAGACCATGGGGGTGTTCCAACTGGAAAGCGCGGGGATGCGCGATTTGCTCAGAAAACTCAAACCCACCCAGTTCGAGGATCTCATCGCCATCCTGGCCCTCTACCGCCCGGGCCCGATCGGCTCGGGCATGCTCGATGAGTTCATGAAACGCAAACACGGTCAGATTCCTCTTAAATACGAACACCCGCGACTGGAAGCCATCCTGAAGTCAACCTATGGGGTGATCGTCTACCAAGAACAGGTCATGCGGATTGCCAGTGACCTCGGCGGGTTCTCGCTGGCCCAAGCCGACTTGCTCCGTCGGGCGATGGGGAAGAAGATCGCCGAGGTGATGGAAGGCCAGCGCAAAGCCTTTGTCGAGGGATGCCGCCACAACGGGATCTCGGAGCGGACGGCCAACCGGATCTTCGACCTCATGGAACATTTTGCTGGGTACGGCTTCAACAAGTCCCACTCGGCGGCGTATGCCTTGATCTCCTACCGGACGGCCTACCTGAAAGCCCACTACCCCATCGAGTTCATGGCGGCCCTCCTCACGAGCGAAATGGGGAACACCGATAAACTGGTCCTCTACCTTGAAGAGGCCAAGCGCATGGGGATGACGATTCTCCCACCGGATATTAATGAAAGCGATTCAACGTTTACGGTCGTGCCTGCCCGCCTCGATGAACATGGAGCAGGCGGGCCCGCCTGCCCCGAGGTGCACAGGGCGGGCAGGGATGATCGAGCGCTTCGGTGTGGGTTGGGGATTATCAAGAATGTCGGCATGGCAGCCATCGAGTCCATGGTCACAGCGCGCAGAACCCAAGGGAGGTTCCAGACGATTCAACGGTTCTGCGAAGAAATCGATCTGCGCCTGGCGAACCGCAAGGTCCTCGAGAGCCTCATCAAGGCCGGCGCGTGTGACAGTGTAGGACCCTCGCGTGCGGCGCTCCTCGCCAGTCTCGATCAAGCCCTCGAAGAAGCCGCCCACAGACAACGCGATAAGCACCGCGGCCAGCTCACGTTGTTTGACACCCTCAGTGCCCAGCCCTCGATGCTGCCAGCTTCCCCCCAGGCTACACGACTGCGTGAGTGGCCTGAAAGCCAGAAGCTGGCGTTTGAGAAAGCGCTCCTGGGATTTTATGTCTCGGGGCATCCGCTGGCGAGATTTGAGAAGATGCTCCGGGCGCTGTCGACCGCCACCTCAAAACAGCTGCTGCAGCTTGCCGAGGACACCACGGTCACGATTGGCGGAATGCTGACCAAGATCAAACTGACCACGACGAAAAAGACCAACGAGCAGATGGCCGTCTGTCTGTTCGAAGACTTGGAAGGCGAAGTCGAGGTGCTGGTCTTTCCAGGGGTGTTTGCCCAACTTGCCCCGCACCTGAAGATGGCTGCGGTGGTGTTCGTGGAAGGACGCGTGGCGATCCGTGACGATCGCCCGCGACTCATCGCCCAGCAGATCGTGCCCTTGGAGCAGGGAACCAGCCGGCTCGCGAAGGCCGTTGAGCTCATCCTGCGGACCCCTGGGGTGGAACGGGAATTCCTGGAGCATCTGAAAACCCTGCTGAGAAAATTTCCTGGTTCAATTCCCATTTACGTGACGCTCGAAATGCCCCAGGTTGACCCCATGCGCTTGAAGCTCGCAGAGGACTTCAGGGTTGATCCGCACCCGGAACTCCTGGAAGAGCTGGGGAAGCTGCTGGGTGAGGAGGGGGTGGTGGTGCGGCGACAGCCGCCCGCGGCTGTGCAGCGACTTGACAAGTCGCTCGAACATGTGCTAGGGTAACGCATCCTATGGCTCTGACTAAGAAAGAGTTAGTGCTTGCCGTCGCCAAGGAAATCGGCCTCACCCAGGTGGAGGTGAAACACGTCATCCAGCAGACCCTCTCTCACCTGATCGAAAGCCTGAAGGCTGGCAAGACCATTGAGTTTCGAAACTTCGGGGTGTTCAAGGTCAGGCAACGCGCTCCTCGCCGAGGCCGAAACCCGAAAACGGGTGAGGAAGTTCCCGTGCCACCGAAGCGGGTGGTGGTCTTCAAACCCGGCCTGCTGATGCGCCGGCACATCCGGTAACGCAAGCGCATCCTAAAACCCTCCCCCCGCCTACGATCTTCCCGGTGCGCTTCAGTCCAATCACCATCGCCTCGCCTCAGTCTGTGTGATACAATGGTACTTCGTGCATGACACTCCAAGCCCTTCGGGGAACCACGGATCTGCTTGCGGGGGAGCTGGCGCGCTGGGAGACGCTTGAACAGACGACCCGCGAGCTCGCCAAGCGCTATGGCTACCAAGAGATTCGCACCCCCATCATCGAAGAAGCCATGCTCTTTCTCAGGTCTGTCGGGGAGACCAGCAACATCGTCCAGAAAGAGATGTTCACCTTTCAAGACCGAGGGGGTCGAGCCATCGTCTTGCGGCCTGAAGGGACCAGTGCCGTGGTCCGGGCCTATTTGGAGCACCACTTGCACAAAACCCAAGGCCTCGCCAAGCTCTTTTACCTCGGGCCGATGTTCCGAGCAGAGCGGCCGCAGGCCGGACGGTTCAGACAGTTCCACCAATTTGGGGCTGAAGCCATCGGTGCCGACAGCCCGGGGATCGACGCCGAGGTGATTGCGTTGTGCGTGGACAGCCTCAAGGCCTGCGGGCTGACCGAGCAGACCGTGCTGCTTTCCAGCATGGGCTGCCGGGCCGATCAACAGCGATCAGCGACCGCGTTGCGGGAACGTCTTTCATCGCATCGGGCCTCCTTATGCACCGAGTGCCAAAGCCGGTTCGAGAAAAACATCTTCCGCGTGCTGGATTGCAAGCGCCCGACATGTCGGGAGTTGGCCTGGAAGGGAAATCGCTCACCCTTCGTGCTGTGTCATGACTGCGAAGACCATTTCTCCCAGGTTCGTCAGTTGCTGAGGCGCATTGGGATCGCGTTTGACGATACGCAAGTCTTTGCCAGGGGGCTGGATTATTACACCCGGACCGTCTTTGAAGTGAGGACGAGCGGCCTTGGAGCCCAAGATGCGGTGGCGGCGGGAGGCCGCTATGACCACTTGGTTGCAGAGCTTGGCGGACCCCAAACCGGGGCGATCGGATTTGCCGCTGGAATCGAACGGCTCTTCATCGCGATCCAAGCTACCCATCGATCCGCAACATCACCTGGCCAGCCGCGGCGGGGCCTGTATGTGGCCGTGGCGAAGTCGGGGTTGGTTCCCGAGGCCTTTCAATTAGTCCACACCCTGCGTCAACAGGGGATCACGGCCACGATGGACTACGAGGCGCGAAGCTTGAAGGCCCAACTGCGCGAGGCGGATAAGCTCGCTGTGCGCTGGGTCGTCATCCTCGGTGAAACCGAATTGCGCCAACGCAAAGTCGCCGTCAAGGATCTTGAGCAGGGTGGGCAACGTGAAGTGGCGCTGGATCGACTCGTTGGGGAGTTGGTGTAATCCCGCATGACGCGCACGCATGGGTGTGGGGAGCTCACCGAAGCACTCGTTGACCGGTCAGTGACGTTGTGCGGCTGGGTCCATCGCCGGCGGGATCATGGTGGGGTGACCTTCATCGACCTTCGCGATCGTAGCGGAATCGCCCAAGTGGTGTTCAATGCGAAGACTGATGCCACCCTCCATGAGCAGGCGAAGGCCCTCGGTCCTGAGTACGTGGTGAAGCTCACCGGAACCGTTCGTCGACGACCCAAGGGCAGCGAAAACCCCAAGTTGCCCTCTGGGATGGTGGAGGTGCTTGCGACGGCCGCCGTCGTGCTCAACCCCGCCACGCCGCCCCCGTTTGAGATTGACGACCAACTCGACATCTCTGAGGATGTGCGGATGCAGTGGCGGTATCTGGATCTGCGACGGGCCACGAGTCAGCAGAAACTCCTCCTGCGCCACCGCATCATCCATGGCATGCGCGAGGTCCTCAACGAGCTGGGTTTTCTTGAAGTCGAAACCCCCATCCTCACCAAATCCACCCCGGAGGGGGCGCGCGATTATCTCGTGCCCTCGCGCGTCAATCCAGGGCAGTTTTTTGCCCTCCCGCAATCCCCGCAGCTCTTTAAGCAACTCCTGATGGTGGCGGGCCTCGAACGATACTTCCAGATCGCGCGCTGCTTCCGCGATGAAGATCTGCGCGCTGACCGCCAGCCGGAGTTCACCCAGTTAGACCTGGAGATGTCCTTCATCGAGGAGGAGGACGTGTTTGCCGTCATCGAGCAGGTCATCAGCCGGGTGTTCAAGGAGGCACTCGGCGTGACGCTCGCTACACCGTTTGCGCGACTCACGTATCAGCACGCCCAGTCGACGCACCACACGGAGAAACCGAACCTGCGTACCGAAACAACCCCCTGGGCGTTCTGCTGGATCACGGAGTTTCCGTTGTTCCACTGGAACGCCGAGACGAAGCGGTGGGAGGCCGAGCACCATCCGTTTACGGCCCCCCATCCAGAAGATGCGCAGCGTCTGGCTCACGACCCGGGCACGGTGCGCGCACGCGCCTATGACCTCGTCCTCAATGGCATGGAACTGGGATCAGGCAGCATCCGCATCCACCAAGCTGCACTCCAACGAGAGGTCTTTGCCGTCTTGGGACTCTCTGACGACGACGTGAACGCGCAGTTCGGGTTTCTCCTCCAGGCGTTTACCTACGGAGCGCCGCCGCATGGCGGGTTCGCCCTGGGCCTTGATCGCCTGGTGGCGATCGCGACACAGGCGGATTCCATCCGGGAGGTCATTGCGTTTCCGAAGACTCAGAAAGCGATCTGTCCCGTGACCGGAGCGCCTTCGCCAGTGACGGAGGCCCAATTAAAAGAACTCGGCTTAACCGTTGTCGTTGATCCGCATCGGTAACCACGACAGGAGGGATGGTTCATGAAACAGGGTGTTCCTATCCTGATGGGACTCGTCATGGGCTGCGCGGCGGCAGGCTGCCGGACCGCGACGCGCGTCACAGAAATGCCACGGGTGGATCTTGACCTCACCAGCAGCGGGAACCGAGGGTATCTCCTGGGGACTCCTCCTCCGGCCTCCGCGAGCGAACGCACCACACGCCAAATGGTGGAAACCGAGGTGGAGATCCCGAGTCTCTACAAACCAAAACGCGGGCAGACCGCTCCCGTGAGTCTCAGGGAAGTGGCGCCTCCGGAGGTCGACCTGAGTGAGGAGGAAGCGGCAACCGGCAAGGGCCCCGCAGCAGCCTATGACACCTATGTGGTCAAGAAAGGCGACACGTTATGGTCGATTGCCGCAAGTCCGCAAATCTATGGCGATGCGACCAGATGGCGCAGCGTGTTTGAGGCTAATCGCGATCTTCTCAGGAGCCCGGATCGTCTTCGTCCCGGGATGACGCTCCGAATTCCACGGGGCGCATCAACAACCCCGCAACCCTCGCCCGAGGCTGCGACATCGATCAAATAGCATGGTTGAAAAAACGCTGATCTTGAGAAACGACCAGGAAGCCCAAGCGCTCTTCGGAAAGCACGACCAGCACCTGCGCAAGATCGAACAAACGCTGGGGGTGAAAACGGTCGCTCGCGGCGAAGAACTCAAGCTCAGCGGGGAAGACGACGCGGTCTCGAAAGCCTTCCGCGTCTTCGACGATCTCTTAGTCGTCATTCGTTCTGGAGCGCCGATTCGAAAAGAAGACCTCGACTACGCCTTGAGGGCCCTCACCGATTCGCGCCTGATCCAATTGCGCCAAATCTATCAAGAGCGCATCGAGGTCCCCTCCCGACGGCGATTCGTCATCCCGCGCACGCCAGGCCAGAAGGCGTACGTCGAGGCGATGCGCGGCTACGACATCGTGTTTGCGATCGGTCCCGCGGGAACCGGCAAGACCTACTTGGCGATGGCGATGGCGGTGGAAAACCTCATCAAGGGCGAAGTCTCCCGCATCATCTTAACTCGGCCGGCCGTCGAGGCGGGGGAGCGACTCGGGTTCCTGCCCGGGGATCTCTACGAGAAGATCAATCCCTACCTGCGCCCGCTCTATGATGCCCTCTATGAGATGATGGAAGTGGACATGATCCAGCGCTATCTGGATCGCGGGATCATCGAAGTGGCCCCGCTCGCCTACATGCGGGGACGCACCCTCAACGACTCGTTCATTATCCTCGATGAGGCCCAAAACTCCACCAGCGAACAGATGAAGATGTTTCTCACACGGCTGGGCTTTGATTCCAAGACGGTCATCACCGGGGATATCACGCAGGTGGACCTGCCGTCTGATCGGCTCTCCGGCCTCATCCATGTCCAAGAGGTCCTGCGCGAGGTTCGGGGATTGAAATTCGTGTCGTTTAGCGGCCAGGATGTCGTCCGTCATGAGTTGGTCCAAGAGATCATCCACGCCTACGATCAGGCGGAACGCAACAACCACGTCAGGGCTGACGCTACAGCTCGTCAATCACCAGCGACGTGATCCCGTCCCGTTGAGCTGGTTAACGCGCCTCACCCAGCGTGCCGTGCACACACTGCCAATCCACGAGGGAGGGGTGTTGTGGGTGAACTTTATCGATCCCCAGACCATGCGTCGGCTGAACCGCCGGTTTACGACACGCACGGGGCTGACGGACGTCTTGAGCTTTCGCTATGCTCCCGCCTGCCCCGCCAATCGGCGGGGGGCGGGCAGGCAGGTGGTGGGGGAGATTCTGGTCTCGCCAGCGTGCGCCAGGCGGTATGCCAAACAACATGGCCTGTCCTACCGCCAGGAACTTGCTCGGTATGTCATCCATGGCCTCCTGCACTGGATGGGCCATGAGGATCGCACGGCGCGACAACGGCAGAAGATGCGCGCGATGGAAGACCGATTATTAATCCGCTGTCAGGCGCGGACAAATGACCAATAACCAAATCCCGATCACCAAATAAGCACCAATGACCAAATTCCAATACCCAAACGTTTGGTGCTTGGTGCTTGGTGCTTGGAATTTGTTTGGTGCTTGCCCGCCCCGGCAAGCGCTTTTGGCGGGCCGGGGGGATTTGGTTATTGGTGATTTGCGCTGATGGGCATCCACACGGCCGATGCGGTCATCCTGCGCCAGTACCCCTATCGGGAGACGAGCGTCCTGGTGACGTGCCTGACCGACCGGTTTGGCAAACTCAAAGGACTCATCAAAGGCCTGCGGACAGCGTCCCCGCGTTACCGCAGCCCCATGGAACCGCTCACCCTCAATCGCATCGTCTTCTACGATACCCGCACCAGTGAACTGCACCTCATCAGCCAATGCGATTTGCTCCAGTCGTTTCCAGGGCTCACCCAGGATCTTGAGGTGATGCGGCTGGCCGCCTCCTGCGTCGAACTGGTTGACGTCGTGACGCCCTCGAACGAACCACACCAGACCGTCTTCGAGTTGTTGAAGCAGACGCTCGGCCGATTGGCGAATCGTGACGGGGATCCGCTCGCCGTCCACCTCTCGTTTGTCCTCAGGCTGCTCCGCCTCGTAGGGTTCAAGCCGCAGTTGGATGACTGCGTCGGATGCGGCCAGGCGGTGACCAATGGATCCTGGAGCGCCCGCCAGGGGGGATTGCTGTGCGACGCGTGTCTGCATGAAGATCCCCATGCCCAGAGGATGGCGCCCCAGATGTTGTGGGCCTTTTCGTTGTGCGCCGAGAGCGATGAGCCGGTTGAGCTGACTCCCGCACAGGCTGCGGCCATCCACCAGCGCCTCCACGAATTCCTCCAGTGGCACATTGATCGGCCGTTAAAGGCCATGCGCACGCACCAGATCCAACGGACCCCGCATGGCGGTGCCGCGAACCGACGACCGGTGGAGCCCCACCCCGCCACGGCGGGGTGGCCCGATGGCGGGGTCGAGCTGTCTGCGAAATGACGCCGACCACCATCCAGCAACTCATTCGAACGCTCGATACGTTTTGGGAGCGCCAGGGCTGCGTGATCCTCCAGCCCTATGATATCGAGATGGGGGCCGGGACGTTTCACCCTGCCACGTTTTTCGGCGCGTTGGGGAACAGCCCGTGGCGGGTCGCGTATGTCCAACCTTCCAGACGTCCGACAGACGGCCGCTACGCAGACAACCCCCTGCGGATGCAACGGTACTACCAGTATCAGGTCTTGATCAAACCCACCCCTGAGGATATCCAGCAACGCTATCTCGAAAGCCTGCGCGCGTGCGGCGTCGTCCTCGAGGACCACGACCTGCGCTTCGTCCAAGATGACTGGGAATCCCCCACGCTTGGGGCCTGGGGACTCGGGTGGGAGGTCTGGCTCGACAGCTTAGAAGCCACCCAGTTTACCTATTTTCAACAGGTCGGCGGGATCGACCTCGATGAGATTTCCTGTGAGATTACGTACGGGCTCGAACGGATCGCGATGTTTGCCTTTGGGCCGCATGATATCTATCGCCTTCCGTGGGATACCGGCACGTCGTACGGAGCGCTCCATGTGGCCCAGGAGCGCGAGGGCTGCGCGTACAATTTTGAGCACGCGGACATCGCGCTCTACCAACAACTCTTCCGCCAGCACGAGCAAGAAGCCACCCGGTTGCTTGACATCGGTCTGGTGTTTCCCGCCTACGAGCAGCTGCTGAAATGCAGCCACGTCTTCAACATGCTCGATGCGCGGGGGGCCATCAGCCAGTCAGACCGTCCGCAGTTCGTGTTGCGGATTCGCGCCCTCGCCAGGCGCTGCGCAGAGCTGTTCCTTGCACAACAGAATAAAGATGAGAAGGCTGAAGAAGGCTGAAGAAGGCTTAAGAAGGCCAAGAGGGCAGAGAAGTCTAAGAGGCCGACGAAAGTCCTCTCACACTTCTCAAGCCCTCTCAAGCCCTCTCAAGCCCTCTCAAGCCTCGGATCTGCTGGTTGAGATTGGCACGGAGGAGCTTCCCGCCGCGTATCTCGGGCCAGCGATTCAGCAGGTGCGCCAAGAGGCCCAACGGCTCTTCCGGGAGTCTCACCTTGAGGTCAAGCGCGTGGACGCGTTTGGGACGCCGCGACGGCTCATCCTCCTAGCCCACGCCTTACAAAGAACCCAACACACGCCCCCTGAAGAAATCCGCGGACCGTCCAAACAGGCCGCGTTCGATGCCACAGGCTCCCCGACGCCTGCGCTCAAAGGATTCCTGAACGCGAAGGGCGGAGTCCTGGCTCAGACCAAGGTCGTTTCAACAGAAAAGGGCGACTACGTCTACCTCCTGAAACCAGGACGATCTCTCCCCACTGCCACGGTGTTGCCTGAGGTGATCCGCCAGTTAGTCAACCGCCTCCGCTTTCCGAAGACGATGCGCTGGGACAATAGCGGGGTGCGTTTTGCCAGACCGATTCGCTGGCTGCTCGTCCTCTATGGCACAACCCTGGTGCGCGTGTCGGTGGGTCGGGTCGTCAGCGGTCGGTTGACATGGGTCGGGGGACCGAAACGCCCGAAGGCGATGCGTGTCCAACGTCCTGCCAACTATGTGGCGCTCATGCCTCGTTGGGGCATCGTGTGTGATCCGCAGAAACGCCAGCAACGAATCGAGCGCTTGGTGAAGACCTCGGCGAAGCCGTATCGCGCAAGGCCGGTTCCAGAAATGATGACCTACGGCTTGCTCGAAGAAGTCACCGCGCTGGTGGAATGCCCTGTGGCCGTGGTGGGACAGTTCGATCCGAAATACCTGATGCTGCCTCGAGAAGTCTTGTTGGCGAGCATGGCCAAGTACCAACGGGTGTTCGCGCTGGAACAGGCCTCTGGCCGTCTGATCCCCGCGTTCGTGGCCATCCTTGATGGAGCGCCTCACAAACCCCAGCGGGTCCGACAGGTCTACGAGCACATCCTGAACGCCCGCCTGGCGGACAGCCTCCTCTTCTGGCAACAAGACCACAAGCAGCTGCCGCTGGATCAGCTGGCTCAGCAACTCCGGGAGGTCGCCTTCCATCAGCGCCTCGGGTCGATGGCGGAGAAGTCGGCTCGGCTGGAGCAGTTGAGTCAGGCGCTTGCAGAGGCCTGGCAGCTGTCCCAGGAGGACCTCACGCAGTTGCGTCGCGCCTGCCAGTTAGCCAAAGCCGACTTGGTCAGCACCATGGTCAAGGAGTTTCCCACGCTGCAGGGCGTGGTTGGCAAGTCCTATGCCCTGGATTCCCACGAGCGCGCGGCAGTCGCAGACGCCATCGAGGAGCAGTACCTGCCGCTTGGCAATCGGCTCCCCAAGACGCTGATCGGAAGCGCCCTGGCGATCTTGGACAAGTACGACACGCTGTCCAGTTATTTTGCGATTGGGATCGAGCCGACAGGCGATGAGGATCCCTTCGGGCTTCGGCGCGCGGCGCAAGGCATCGTCGAAGTCGCCTGGGCGATTCACCGGCCGCTCCCGCTTGATCGACTGTGGCAAGTCCGCTCGACCCTGACGCCGTTCTCCGAGGGACGACCGGATTCCACCGCGCATACGACGAAGGTCCGGCAACGCCTCCACACCTACCTGGCTGAGCGGCTGTATACCTTCTCATGGCCCAAACCCGCCCCATTGCGGGATGTGATCGACGCGGTGCTGACCAGCCCCTGGGAGGATTTGGTGGATGTGATGGACCGCATCAGCAGCCTCCAGCGGTTGGATGGCAAGCGCACGCTCCTGAAAGCCGCCAAGGTCGTGGAGCGCACGCACAACATCCTCAAAGCCGCGACCATCCGCCAAGGGGAGGTGGATCCGGCCCGATTCCAAGAACCGCTGGAGCGACGCTTGTGGGAACTCTACCAGCACCATCGAGACCGAGTGCTTCAACTGATCCATCGCAAATCGTACGCCGAAGCCACGACGGTGTATGGGGAAGTGTTTTTCGACCCCTTGCACGAGTTTTTTGAGCGGGTCATGGTCAATGTCAACGAGGAAGCCCTCCAACAGAACCGCTTGGTGTTGATGCGTACAATTAACACGTTGTATACTGAGCGGGTGGCCGATCTGTCAAAGCTGGCGATCCTGCAAACCGCGACACACGAGTAGGGTTTCGCTCGGGTAGACCACAACGCGCGTCTCCAACCTTCAGCAAGAATGAGGTGATGTGTTGAGATGAAATCAGGCCATACCGTGAAGGCGAACACCACGCGACCTGCCACTCGGGCAGCGCATGCGAATGCCCCAGAGGCAGGACGCAAATCCACGGGGGTACCCGTGAAATACATTTACAGCTTTGGGAACGGCAAGGCTGAGGGCCGAGCCGATATGAAACAGTTGCTGGGTGGCAAGGGCGCAAACCTCGCCGAGATGACTACCCTGGGGATTCCCGTGCCGCCGGGGTTTACGATCACCACCGAAGCGTGCCTGGCGTTCTACAAACTGGAACGGCACTGGCCCCAAGGGTTGGAGAAGGACCTAGACCACAAGGTGCTCTGGCTGGAAGGTGTCACCCGGAAAGGATTCGGCGATCCGAACAATCCACTCCTCGTCTCAGTTCGCTCCGGAGCCGCCATCTCGATGCCGGGGATGATGGATACCATTCTCAACCTCGGTTTGAATGAGCGAACCGTTCAAGGACTCATCGCCAAGACGACAAATGCGCGCTTTGCCTATGACGCCTACCGGCGGTTCGTCCAGATGTTCGGGGGTGTGGTCCTCGGGGTGGAACACCAGCTGTTTGAACACGCCTTGAGCGCCAAAAAAACGACACACCACGTCACGAGCGACTCCGAGCTTCCGGCCGAGGCCCTCAAGGAACTCGTCGCCGAGTTCAAGCACATCATCCGCACCGCGAAGCGGGTGACCTTCCCAGAAGATCCGCGCGAGCAGCTCCGCTTGGCGATCAACGCGGTCTTCGAGTCGTGGAACAACGAGCGGGCCATCACCTATCGGAAGCTCAACCACATCCCGGACACGCTCGGCACCGCGGTCACGGTCCAGTCGATGGTCTTCGGCAACATGGGCTCCCATTCGCTCACCGGCGTCTGCTTCACCCGCGACCCAGGCACAGGAGAGAAGCGGTTCTACGGAGAGTATCTCATCAACGCGCAGGGTGAGGACGTGGTCGCGGGAATTCGAACGCCCATGCCGATCGACCGGCTCAAGCAGGAATTTCCCAACATCTATAAACCGCTCGCGGGGCTTGGCCAGCAATTGGAACGCTACTTCCGCGACATCCAGGACCTCGAATTCACCGTCGAGGAGGGGACGCTCTATCTGCTCCAGTGCCGATCCGGCAAGCGGACCGCGCCGGCGGCCGTGGCCATCGCGGCCGATTTCGTCAAAGAAGGGCTCATTGCCCGCAACGAAGCGCTCTTGCGGATTACCCCAACCCAGATTGACCAACTCCTCCACCCGACCATCGATTCCCAGGCCAAGGTGGTGGTCATTGCAAAGGGCTTGCCCGCTTCTCCAGGGGCAGCCGTGGGACGCGTGGTCTTTGAGGCGCACCGCGCGGTGGCGCTCTCCGAGGAAGGCGGGGAACGGGTGATCTTGGTCCGCCAGGAAACCTCACCGGAAGACATCGCCGGGATGGCCGCCGCCCAAGGCATCCTGACCGCCCGCGGGGGGATGACGAGTCACGCCGCCGTCGTGGGACGCGGCATGGGCAAACCCTGCGTGGTGGGCTGCAGCGACCTCGTCGTCCGAGAAGAGGAACGCCATTTCGAAGCCAACGGGCACACTGTCAAGGAAGGGGAGTTCATCAGCTTAAACGGCAGCACGGGTGAGGTCATGCTCGGAGAAGTCCCGCTGGTTGAGCCCCAGTTGACCGCGAGTTTCAAACAACTCCTGGCGTGGGCGGATCACACCAGACGGCTCGGGGTGCGCGCAAACGCCGACACGCCAAAAGACGCACAAGTGGCCCGAGACTTCGGGGCTGAGGGGATCGGCCTGTGCCGCACCGAGCACATGTTCTTCGGCGAAGAGCGCCTGCCGGCGGTGCGCGAGATGATCGTTGCGAAGGACGTCGCGGCCCGGAAAGCCGTCTTGAAAAAGCTCCTGCCGTTCCAAAAACAAGATTTCATCGACATCTTCAGAGTCATGGAGGGGCTCCCAGTCACCATCCGTCTGCTCGACCCGCCACTCCATGAGTTCCTTCCCAACACGGCTGAGGAAATCGCCCGCGTCGCCACGCAGTTGGGCCTGCCCGAAGGGCAGTTGGCGGATACGGTCCAGCGCCTGAAAGAGTTCAACCCCATGCTCGGTCATCGCGGCTGCCGCTTAGGCATCACGTATCCAGAGATCAACGAGATGCAGGCGCAGGCGATCTTCGAAGCGGCCTGCGAGCTGACCATAGCGGGCGTGCGGGTGTTGCCCGAGGTGATGATCCCGCTGGTGGGGCATCCCCAGGAATTCCGGATCAGCAAACGCGTGATTGACGATGTGGCCCGCACCACCATGCAACGCTACAAGGTGAGTGTGAAATACAAGGTGGGGACGATGATCGAAGTGCCCCGCGCGGCCCTCGTCGCGGATGCGATCGCCCAAGAGGCGGAGTTCTTCAGCTTCGGGACGAACGATCTCACCCAGATGACGTTTGCCTTCTCGCGGGATGACATCGGCAAATTCCTGCCGACCTACCTGAAGACCGGGATTCTGGACGTCGATCCGTTCATCAAACTCGACCAGGAGGGCGTCGGCGCGCTCATCAAGATCGCGATCCAGAAAGGCCGCAGCACGCGAAAGACCCTTAAAGTGGGGATCTGCGGCGAGCATGGGGGCGAGCCTTCCTCAATCGAGTTCTGCCATCGCGCGGGCCTTGATTACGTGTCCTGTTCACCGTACCGCGTGCCCGTGGCGAGGCTGGCGGCAGCCCAAGCCGTCCTCCATGAAAAACGATGAGGCTCGTCGGCAGTCAGCTCGTCAGTGGTAAGAAGGCCCACTTACTGCCTACTGCTGACGAGCCGACGAGCTAACGAGATGGAGATCATCCGCACCTACCTCAAGGATATCAAGTCCATTTCCCTCCTCACCGCCAAGCAGGAAATCGAACTGGCCAAGCGGATCCAGCGGGGGGACTCGAAGGCCAAGCGCCAGATGATCCTCTCGAATCTCCGCTTGGTCATCAACATCGCCAAACGCTACTCCCACCTCGGCGTGCCGCTCCTGGACCTCATCGAAGAAGGCAACCTCGGCCTCATGAAGGCCGTAACCAAGTACAATCCGCGCAAAGGGTTTCGCTTCTCCACCTACGCCGCGTGGTGGATCCGCCAGTACATCACCCGCGCGATTGCGAACCAAGGCAAGACCATCCGCATCCCGGTCTACATGACCGAGATCCTCTCCAAGTTCAAGCGCGTCACCGAGGAACTCACGCAAAAATATAGCCGCCGCCCCACCACGCATGAGTTGGCGAAGCGCCTGCGCGTTCCCATTGAGCGGGTCGAGCGACTGCAGGAATTGGTGACCACCTCGCAGCCCACGTCCTTGGAGACGCCGGTGGGCGAAGAAGGGGAAACCGAAATGATCGATCTCCTCCAAGACGAAACCGCCCCGTCCCCCTCTATGGAGATCACGCGGTTTCTCCAACACGAGTGGCTTGAGGGATTGTTGAAACACATGGGGGAGCGGGAGCGGCGGGTCGTGAGTTTGCGCTATGGGCTGGAGGATGGGATTAGCCGAACCCTCGGAGAAACGGCAAAATACTTTGGCATCACCCGGGAGCGAGTCCGCCAGATTGAAATGGCGGCCATGCGCAAGCTCCGCGCGCATTTAGCCAGTGAAGCGCAGCCCGCTCCGCTGTCCGCGCCAGCCAAAGGCACCAAGGCTCAGCCGCCATGATCGGCGTTCAGTGTGCAAGCGCCTGTAGCTCAAACTGGATAGAGCGGGGGCGTCCTAAGCCCTGCGTTGGAGGTTCAAGTCCTCCCAGGCGCATTTTTCACATTCGGGGAGGACTTGAAGGGAGCCGCGAGTTCTTTTGATCAACGGAGCTGCGAGCGAGTAGCGAGCAGCGACTTCCTTACGAGCGGCGGGCGCCTACCCGGAGCGAGCGAAGCGAACGGAGGGAGGCGACTCCTGCCAGGCGCACTCCTCAACTTTAGGCAGGAGTCTCCGCCCTTGCGCTTACGTGTGCGGGGCGGATCCGCCCAGCCCCTTAAACGATGGGGCGGAGAAGTGAGGCCTGAGCCCCAACTGGATGCCACGCGACGAATAGGAGCGTGGCGACCACCGAAGGCCGAGTGGCCGACCCGGAGCGAACGAAGTGAGCGGAGGGCGCCGACTCCTCCCCCGGCCCGCCTTGAGCTCACAAGCCGGGGCGGGCCAGGCGCA